>CALAED010000215.1 GCA_937891035.1 uncultured Thermomonosporaceae bacterium
CTGGCGGCGGCGCCGGCGATGTCGTCCCAGGCGTCGAGCATCTCGGCGGTCGAAAAGCCCTGATTTTGAGTGCAGAAGGCATCGGTGGCCGGCACGACCACGTTGACCTCGTCGACTCCGGTGTCCAGGGCGCGGGTCAGGCCGCGCCGGTTGAGCACCAGGCCGATGTAGGAGACGTCGGGGCGGCGCGGCACCGCGGCCATGACCGCCTCGGCGTCGGCCATCTGCGGCACCCGCCTCGGATTGACGAAGCTGACCGCCTCGATCCGGCGGGCGCCGGCGTCGACGCAGCGCCGGATGAGCGCCACCTTGTCGCTCGCCGACAAGATCGTCTTTTCGTTCTGCAGCCCGTCCCGCGGACCGACCTCCACGATCGTCACGCGCAAGCCGATCAACCCCTCCGTCGTCCAGCCTGCCGGTTCCGACTCTAGTTCGCCCCGGGAAAAGGGCGGGCGGCGGGACCCCGCCAGGCCCGCCGCCCACGTCTATCAATCGTTTATCGATCGTTCCGCCGTCAGTCGGCCCGCGCGGCGTAGATGTCGCTGGCCGGCGCGTCCGGGGTGCCGGTCGCCCGCCCGAAGAACGGGTGGAACGTGCCGGGTGCGGCACCGAGCCCCATGTAGTCGCCCACGAACAGGCCGCCGGCGTTGGGGGCTCCCGTCATGTCGAAGTCGGCGCCGACCTTGACCTCGTCGAAGGTCTGGCCACCGTCGTGGGAGTGCAGCAGCCACGTGCTCGTGACCAGCGGCGCTGCGGCGTCGTCGTTGCGGAAGTCCTGGTAGAGGACGCCGAGGGTGCCGTCGGGCAGCACGCTCACGGCGGGGTTGAACGCCTGCGTGCCGGGCACCTTGTTGATCGCGTGGGACAGGGTGGTCCAGGTCCGGCCGCCGTCGGCCGACCTGGCCAGCGCGATCTGGTCGCGCGCCCCGCCGGTTGACCTGGCGTCCTGCCAGACCACGTACACGGTCTCGTTGCGCGGGTCGGCCGCGATCTCGGGAATGATGTCGCCGGTACGGACGGCGGCACCGGTGGACGGGTCGCGCACCCCCGCCGTCAGCAGCCTGTCGATGATCGTCGCCGTCGTGTCCCAGGTGGCCCCGCGGTCGGTGGACCGCAGTACGGCCACGTTCTGTCCGCGCACCTTGTGTGAGTTCTTGAAGTTGAAGATCAGGTTGAACCCGTTGACGAGGTCGCCGGCCGCGGTCTGCACGATCTGGTTGCCGAGGGTCTGGTTGACCTCGCCCGGGTCATAGATCATGCGGGCCGGCTCCCAGCTCGCCCCGCCGCTCGTCGTACGGGCGAACCACGTGGGGCCGCGGAAGCCGACGGCGCGCTCGCCGGCGGTCGGCGCGGCGGCGTCGTTGGGGAACTCCAGCCGATCCCAGACGGCGTAGGCGAATCTGGAATCCAGGCGGTCGGCGGTGGCGGAGTTCTTGTCGTTGAGCGTGTTGAAGGATGTGTCCCGCCGCAGCGTGGTGGCCGGCCCCCAGGTCCGTCCGCCGTCGGTCGACCTGCTGATCAGCATGGCGTTGTTGTTGCTGAGCGCGACGTCGAACGACAGGGACATCGCGTAGGCGGTGCCGTCGGGCGAGATGGTCACCCACGGGTCGCTCGCCCGCTCGTAGTCGCCGCCGTTCGCCGCGGTGCCGCCGGCGCACCGGCTGAACGGGGGCTGCGTCGCCGACAGGCGCCAGGACGCGCCCGCGTCGGTCGAGTAGGCGTAGAACAGGCCGTTGGCGCCGCCGTTGGACCAGCGGTCCTGCTGCCAGCCGCCGATCAGGTTGGCGGTGTTGGCCGGGTTCACCGCGATCCAGGGCTCGACCTCGGTGCCGGGGAAGTTCTGACCGGTCTGGGCGGTGCCGGGCACACCGTTGCAGGGCGGTCCGTCGGCGTCCGCGCCGGGGAAGGGGCTGCCCGTCGGACTCACCTGGACGACCGGACCCACGGTGAGCGCTCCGGCCCAGGCGGTGGACGATGGCAGCGCCACGAGCGCGGTCGCGGTGGCGAATACTAATAAGGATCTCTTCACGAGGGCCTCCTCGGTCAAGCGACGGCGCCGGACCGACACGACGCGCCGGTCGGCGCGCGCGCCCAGAGACCCCCGTTCCGGGTATGAGCATCGGCAGTCGGCGGGCCCTGTGTCAATGACCGGAATAGGCCATCGACCAGTTCGAATGACCCGGTTTTCATCACGCGCGGTCCGGCGCGGCTCCGAGACCGGCGATGGCCACACCGAATCCGGTTCGGTACGGTGGCGCTGTAGTGAGCGCGGAGAGTGTGATGAGGGAGCCCGAGGGCCCGGCGGCGATCGCCGGGCTCGGCATGACCGAGCTAGGCAAGGTGTTCGGGCGCAGCCCGCGCCGGCTCGCCGCGGACGCGGTGCGGCTCGCCGTCGCCGACGCCGGCCTCGCCCTGGCCGACCTCGACGGTCTGCTGGTGAGCCACGGCATGTCGGGGTCCCCCGGCATAGAGCTGGCCGCCGCGCTCGGGCTCGGCGATCTGCGGCTGCTCACCCAGATGTCCGCGCTGGGAGCCACCGCCGGGGCGATGATCTCGTACGCGGCCATGTCCGTGCTCAGCGGGGCGGCCGCCACGGTCGCGTGCGTGTTCGCCGACGCGCCGCTGCGGCCGGAGCGGCCCGCGGGCGCCGCGTACCACCGCGACGCCCCCGAGTACCACGGGTTCCAGGGAATGACGGCGGCGCTCGGATTCCGCAGCGTCAACACCTTCTACGCACTGGCGGCCCAGCGGCACATGGCGCGCTACGGCACGACGAGCGAGCAGCTGGGCGCCATCGCGGTGGCCACGCGACGGTGGGCCGCCGGCAACCCGCGCGCACAGCTGCGCGACCCGATCACCATCGACGACCATCAGCGCTCCCGGTGGGTGGTCGAGCCGCTGCATCTGCTCGACTGCTGCCTCGTCTCCAACGGCGCCATCGCCGTCGTCGTCACCGGCGCCGGCCGGGCCCGCGACCTGGCCCGGCCGCCCGTGTACATCTGGGGCTGGGGGCAGGGCCACCCCGGCCATCGCCGCGCAGGCGGCGCGCATGACGAGGCCGGCGAGTGGGGGCTGACGACGGGCGCGGTCGCCTCGGGGCAGGTCGCGATGAAGATGGCCGGGGTGACGACGGAGGACATCTCCATCTGCCAGCTCTACGACTGCTACACCTACACGGTCCTGGTGTCGCTTGAGGACTACGGGTTTTGCGCCAAAGGCGAGGGCGGCGCCTTCGCCGCGTCCGGCGCGCTCGGGCCGGGCGGCGCGCTGCCGACCAACACCGGCGGCGGACAGCTGTCGGGGTACTACATGTGGGGCATGACCCCGCTGTCCGAGGGGGTCATCCAGGCCCGCGGCGACGGCGGCGAGCGGCAGGTCGAGACGAACGACGTCATCCTCGTCAGCGGCAACGGCGGCATCCTAGACCACCACTCGACCATGATCCTCAGCCCCCATCCGAGGAGCTGACCCCGGCCGGCGGGGAGCGGACGCGAACAAGCCGGGGACAAGGTGCGGAGAGGGTGACGAGGGCCGGGTGAGGGAGCGGCGATGGAGATCGGAGTAGTGCGGCGGGACGGGCGCGGCGACGCGTTCTTCGACGGGGCGGCGGCCGACCGGCTGGTGATCAAACGATGTGGCGGCTGCGCGAGCTGGTACGCCCCCGATGCGAACGAATGCCCGGCTTGCGGAGGTGAGCTCGGCTGGGCCACGGCGTCCGGGCGCGCCACTTTGATCAGCTGGGCGATCTCGCACGGCCGTCCGCCCGGGGACGGCCCCGTGCCGCCGCCTGTACTGGCGCTGGTCGAACTCCGCGAGGGCCCGTGGCTGCACTCCCGGCTGATCGGGGCCGACCGCGCCGACCTGCGCGAGGGCCTGCCGCTGCGCGCCCATTTCGAACACCCTGAAGAGGGCGAGTCCTACCTCGTCTTCCGCCCGGAGTCATCCGGACGGACCGATCACTTTTCCGGAGACCGCCCAAGAGAGGAGCCCCGGTCATGAGAACCGAGGTCTGCGAGACGTTCGGCATCGAGTTCCCGCTGTTCGCGTTCAGCCATTGCCGCGACGTCGTGGCCGCGGTCACGGCCGCCGGCGGCCTTGGCGTGCTCGGCGCCGTGGCCTACACGCCCGAACGGCTGGAGGAGGAGCTGCGCTGGCTCGACGACCACGTCGGCGGCCGCCCGTACGGCGTGGACGTGCTGGTCCCCGGCAAGCTCGCGAATGTGGCCGCCGAGGCGGGCCGGGACGAGCACGGCGGCGCGGCCAGGATGCTCGCGGCGGTGCCCAAGGAGCACTGGGACTTCCTCGCCCATCTGTTCACCAAGTACGGAGTGCCGGCGCCCGATCTGACCGCGGCGGGTTCGCCAGGAGGCGTCGGCCGGCAGGTCACCGCCGAAGGCGCCACCGAGTTGATCGACGTGGCGCTGGCCCATCCGATCCGGCTGATCGCCAGCGCACTCGGCCCGCCACCGCCGATCATGGTCGAAAAGGCGCGCGCCGCCGGCATCGCCGTCGCCGCGCTCGTCGGGACCGTGGAGCATGCGCGGCGTCAGGTCACCGCCGGCGCGGACATCATCGTCGCCCAGGGCGGGGAGGCCGGCGGGCACACCGGCGAGATCTCCACGATGGTGCTCGTGCCCGAGGTCGTCGACGCGGTCGCGCCGCTGCCGGTCCTGGCCGCCGGCGGGATCGCCACCGGCCGGCAGATGGCGGCGGCGATGGCGCTGGGCGCGGCCGGCGTTTGGTGCGGCTCGGTCTGGCTGACCACCGAGGAGGCCGAGACCGCACCGACGGTCAAACAGAAGATGCTCGCCGCGACCTCCCGGGACACGGTGCGGTCCCGCAGTCGTACCGGCAAGCCGGCCCGCCAGCTGCGCTCTGCGTGGACCGAGGAGTGGGACGGCCCGGACAGTCCCGGCGCGTTGCCGATGCCGCTCCAGATGATCGTGGCCGAGGGCGCGATGCGGCCGATCGACAAGGCGGCCGAACGCGGCAACGAGGGCGCCCGGCAGCTGGCGAACTACTTCGTCGGCCAGGTCGTGGGGCTCATGAACACCGTCAAGCCCGCCCGTCAGGTCGTCTACGACATGATCGAGGAGTTCGCCGACGCGATCGACCGGCTCAACAAGATCACCCGGGACTGACCTCGACCGTCAGGCCGTCGTGGTCGAAGGACAGGTATCCCTTGATCCGGATCGCGTCGTCGACGGCGTCCGGATAGGACCACGCGGCGTCCGCCAGGTCGGTGTCGCCGACGCGCACCGACCAGTACGCGGCCGTGCCCTTGTACGGGCAGACGGTGCGGGTCTCGCTCGGCCGCAGGACGTCGTGGCGGACGTCCTCGCGCGGAACGTAGAACCGGTTGGGCAGGCCGGTCTCCGACAGCAGCAGCGGGCGGCTGGTCTCCGCGATCGCCGTGCCGTCGACCAGCACGCGGACCTTGCGGCTCGACGCCCGCACGTCGACCCGGTGGTAGGGGTTGCGCAGCCCGCCCGCCACCTGCTCGTCCTCGTCGTACCAGGCGTCCATGGAGTCCCAGTAGAACGCCACCCGCCCGGCCAGCCACGGCGCGCGTTCGAGCGGCTCCGGGTAGCCCCACACCGCGTTCTCGGCGATCCGGTCGCCGACCCGCACCGACCAGTACGAGGCGTCGCCCTTGAACGGGCAGTGGGTCGAATGGTCCGTCGGGGTCAGCAGGTCTTGACGTACGTCCTCCATCGGCACGTACAGCACGGGGAGCAGCGCGGTCTCGTGCAGGAGCGCGCCGCGCTCGGTGTCCAGCACAGTCTCGCCGGCGAAGACGGCGCGGACGCGGCGCGGAAAGTCGTGCAACAGCAGCCGATGCTTCGGCCCGTCGATGGTGTAGTTGACGGTGGCGGGCGGACTTCCCGCGAGCGGCCCCGGGCTGTGCGTCAGCGACATTCGGCTCTCCCTGGAGTCGACGGATCCGTACGCCAACCCGACAACGCAGGTCCGGTGCTTTGTGTTCCACGCCGGAGCCGCTCGGTTCCACGCCGCCGCCGGAGGATCAGCGAAACTGCAGGATGGTGCGGCGAGGGCCGGCGGTGATCTGGTGGCTGACCAGCCGGGCCAGCCGCCGGTAGCCGTCGCGATTCGGGTGGAAGCTGCGCGCCTCGGCGCTCAGCGCGGACAGGTTGACCTCGAGGCCGTTGACGAACGGGTGCTTGGTGCCGATCTCGTGGCCGGCGAAGGCGTAGAGGGCATCGACGTACTCCACGGAGCCGGCGCCGTGCGCGGCGACGATGCGCTGGTCGGCGGCCCGGGCGACCTCGCGGATGAGGTCGTTGAGCTCCTTGGCGCGCAGGTTGAGCCAATGCTGGTCGCCGACGCCGATGTTGTCGAAGCCCTGCCCGGAGGTCTCGGAGAAGATCCGCGGATAGCCCACCACGATCACCCTGGCCAGCGGCGCCGTTGTGGTGATCTTGCTGAGCACGTCCCGCAACGCCACGCGGAGCTTCTGCATCCGCGCGTCGATCTGCGGCCCCTGCTGCCGGCAGCCCTCGCTCCAGGGGAACCGTACGACGCAGCCGGCGAGGACGTGCGCGAAGCCGACATCATTGCCCCCGATGCTGAGCGTGACCAGGCTCGTATCCGCGGTCACCCGGCTGACCTGCGGCGGCTGTCCGCCGCCGCCGCCGCTCAGCACGTCGTTGGTGGTGGCGCCGGAACACGCCCAAAACGCCGAGCCCTTGCGGAAGCGGAAGGTGTTGACGATCGCGTGGAAGTACGCCTGGGAGGTGCGGCGGCACCGATTGTCCGGGGCCAGGTCGGCCTGGACCTGGTAGGCCCCCTCCCCCGCCGAATAGGAGTCGCCGAGCGCCACGTACCTGCCCTGGGTGGCGATGTGGAGCGCGCTGAGCGGCCGCAACCGCGGCGGCTCGAGCACCGGCGTCACGGCCGGGCGGCAGCCGTCGGTGGCGAAGACGCCACAGCGCAGATCGTGGAACCCGCCGAGCGGACCGGCGAGGACGGTCAGCAGGACGGCGCAGCCGATGATGATCGCGATGATCCTGCGTCGCCCGGTGCGCCCGGCTCGGCCGGCTCGGCCGGCTCGCCCAAGCGTCCGGAGCCGCCTGAGGAGGCCGCGCGTCCGGTGCCGGCCCGTCCCCGAATCCGTCATCGCCGCCTTCCCGATCCGACTCTCGCGGTACTACGGACGTACGGATCGTCGCACGGGTTCCCCGGCGATAGCACCCGCCAGGATGCGTGGATCTCGGCGCACCGGGCGGGACCGCGGTTCGCCGGGGGCCGGGGCGGAGAGCCGGACGTTTTTGATCATCTCTTCCCTCCGCGGCGCGGCGTGCGAGTCCGGCCGGCGAAAGGCTGACTGACGTAGGCGGACGCGGGCGTGGCGCCGGTAAGCAGGTCGCCGTTGTGCGGCGTCATCCGGGTGACCGGCTGGGCGAACGGCACATCGGGCCGGCGGATCCAGCCGACCGCCTTCGTCCGCTTCACCGAGACCCGGACCCGCCGGTAAGAGCCGGGGAAGCCGGCGGGGTGGTGGCGGATGACCTCGTCGAAGAACCAATCCGAGGCGATCAAGGCGATCGTGCCGGCGGAGCGGCGCAGCGTGCGCTTGAGCGGCTTTGCATCCAGCAGCCGGGCGGTGAGGTTGATGGCGGCGCCGGCCACGCCGTGCTCGTCGGGGAGCACCTCACCGGCGTGGATGGCCATGCGCAACCGGATCCGGGCCTGGCGGTGGTAGGTCCTGTTGTGGTCGTGCAGCGCCGCGGCGAGAGCACCGGGAACGCCGGTGACCAGGATGTGCTTCGGCACCTCCGGCGGGATCAAGATCAGCGCGCCGTCGCCCCGGTCTTCGTGGTAACACTCGCGCCACGGCACCCCCGCCGAGGTGAACGCCTCGACCAGCGCGTGGTAGAGGCCGGCGCGAACCGCGTTCTGGTCGGCGTTGGTGCGTTCGGGGCTGGCGAAACCCTCGACGTCGACGTAGATGATGGTCCGGTGCATCGAAGCGGGAAGTGTCGCAAGGCCCGCTTGTGGCCACCCGCCGTACCGCCCGAAGCCCACGTCCTGTGTGCTGAGCAGGGGATTGAACATTGCCGCTCCCGGATGGTGATGAACCCGTACGACTAGTAGGTGGAGCCGCGCCCGGCGTTCCTCCCCAACTCGGACCAAAAAATCTCGTCGCGCCGAACCGGCGATGTGGGAGCGCCATGAAACTTGCCGTCAGTGTCGTGTGACACAGATGCCGCGGGGCGGGCGGGTAAGGATCGGGGTGTTTGTAAGAAAACCCGAAATGATCTTGGCTTGAAGTGAAGGAGTTTCGCCGGCCCCCGCCTATCTCCCGTCATGGTCTCCCCGCCTGCCCTTCGGGAGGATATTTCGTGCACCTCATCGCCGATCCAGATCGCGCCTTCGCTCCACGCTCGCCCGGATTGCGACCGCACAGTGGTTCCCGGGTGGCGGCCGCTGACTTAGAAATCGTTTACGGAAGCTTCGCGACTTGGGAGACCACTCGGCGACCCTTCATCGCCTTCGTGGTCCGGCTGCTGGGAGACGCCCGCCGCATCACCGCCGGCATCTCGGCCCGGCTACGGAGGCCGTGATGGCGGAGATGGACGAGCGCCGAATCGACCTCATCCGGCGGCTGCGGGCCGACCCCGACGACGAGGCGGCCCAGCTGGAGCTGCATGAGATCTACCGCGCCCGCCTGATCGGGTTCTGCCGCGCCAGGCTGACCGATCCCAACGACGCGGAAGACTGCGTGCAGGACGTCTTTCAGGACGTGTTCGCCGGCATCGAATCGCTGCGCGAACCACAGGGCTTCGAAGCCTGGGTGTTCACGATCGCCCGAAGAAAAGTCGCCGGCCACAACAGCCGGCGGGGGGCCGCGGAGCCGCCGAGAGCCGACGCGGGCGACATCCCCGATCTGCCCGACCCGGTCACCGATGTCGAGCGCGACGTGCGCATGCGTGAGCTTCTCGGCACCATCTCCGACGCGATCGACAGCCTGCCGCCGCCGCTCGACGCGGTGCTCAAGGCGTTCATCGGCGGCGGGGGCCTGCGCGGCTCGGAGTTGGCGCCCCGATTCGGCTGGGACGCCAAGAAGGCCGACCACGAGCTCAACCGAGCGCGCAGCGGGCTCTTCGACGCGCTCGAGACCCTCGTGGTGGTGCGGACCGGACGTGATGCCTGCGCCGACCTGAACAAGGTGTGCGCCCGGCAGCGGATCAGACCGGGCCGGGTGTCGCGGCTCAGGCCGGATCAACGCCGCAGCGTCCATCGGCATATCGCCCAGTGCGAGATTTGTGGCCAGCAGGCCCGGATGGCGCGCGACCGCGGCCAGTGGGCGCTCGGCCCCGGCATCGCGGAGCTTGCCGACTACATGAATCGGCGCCGGCGGGGTACCCGCCTGCTGGCCGCGGCCGCCGTGGTCGCGATGGTCGCGCTCCCGGCCACCAGCGACTCGGTCCCACGCCTCGGCGACAACGTGGACATCGGGGCCCTGCCGCCCGTGCCGACCCCGCCGCCGCCACGCGCCCCCACCCCGACGCCGCCGCCGACCCCGCCCACCCCGGCGCCGGAGCCGCCTCCGCCGCCGCCTTCCCCTGACATCGAGCGACCGCCCCCCACCGACACCGGCCCCGGTGGCGGCTCCGCCCCAAGGATCCCATCGCGGCCGAGCACGCCACCACGGACCGGGACGCCGGCTCCGCCCACAACGACGACACCGACCTCGCCGCCCGAGACGACGGCGCCGCCCGCCACCTCGCCTCCGGCCAGCCCGCGCTGCACCACCACGATCGCGTTGAACCCGCTGACCGTGCGCGTGAACGCCGTCCTGCTGTGTGTTTCGGTATCCGTCGGCGACTGAGAGTGGGTGCATCACCAAGCCCCCGCGGCCGCCACGACTCCCGCTGTCGGCCTGCGCTCCGACCTTTGCCCGGGCGAGACCCTCTCCCACCTGCGGTTATGGATTTGCCTGGCGCCAGGCGGGAATGCCAGCCGATGAGCGAGAGGGGGACTCATGCCTACGTATGCGCTGCTGCTGACGTGGACCGATCAAGGTCGGCGGAACGCGGCCACCTTGCCAGATCGCGCTCAGGAGGTCTTCGAGCGGTTTCGGGAGCTGGGAGGCAAAGAGATCGGCCATTACCTCACCATGGGGCGATTTGACCAGATCGTCATTGTCGAGGCGCCGGATGACGAGACGATCGCCCGGTTCGCCGTCATGATCGCCGGCAGGGGCAATGTGGTGTCGGAGACATTGCGCTGCTTTTCCATGGACGAGATGCGCGGTCTCATCTGAGCACCGGTCCCCCGGCCGGGCCGGGACGCGATCGCGCCCGACGACGTCGTCGTCCACGGCTCGCGGGGGCCGGCAGGCCACGCGCCATGACGAGACGCGGTCCGAGCGCGTGCAGGCCGGCCGCGATCTCCGCCTCCCACAGCATGCGGATCTGCGGGCCCCAGCGGTCCTCCGGCAGCTCGCTGAAGCCGTGCCGGACATACCAGGGCCCGTTCCATGGCACATCGCGAAACGTCAGCAAGGTCACCCCCGCCGCTCCCCTGGCCGCGGCGTGCCCGACCACCTGCTTGAGCAGCAGGCCGCCGATCCCTCGTCGTGTCTGCTCGGGCCGGACGGCGATCTGCTCCAGATGGGTATAGCCGTCGCGTTCGCGTACGGCGGCGAAGCCCACCGGCGGCTCGCCCACGACATAGACCTCGGCGCCGGCTCCGGCCGCCTCCTCGACCACGGCCGGACCTGGCGGAAAGTGGATGCCCACGGCAGCGAACATCCGGTCCGCCGCCTGCTCGATGGCCGGGAGTAGGGGCAGGTCCGCGAACGTGGCAACACGCACCGAAGGCATCCCGATCATCATGGCCTGCCCAGGGTCACTGGCGAACCAAGCGGGCCAGGAGCCGCCGTTCGGGTACGACCGGCTCCTGGCCCTGGATGTTTCCGGGCCGCGCGCCGGGCGTGGCTCAGTCGGCGTCGACGCTGAGGACGTCGAGGTTGGTGAAGCCGACCGGTCCGTCGGCGAGTTCGGCCATCTTGCGGGACGTCCGGTCGGTCTCCGGCAGGTTGCTGTTCCGCATCGCCTCTTCGTACGAGGGGAACTCGGCGATCACGAAGTAGTGGCCGTCGCGATCGCGGTCCTTACACGTGGTGATGCGCGCGCTCGGCCGGCTGCCGGCCGTCTCGTTGCGCCACTCGTCTTCGAGCGCCTTGATCTCGTCGAACCTGGACGTGTTGAACTCGACGATCTGAACGAACGACATAGTTCCTCCCCGATTGCCGTTCGGCGATCTTCCGATTTGCCGGAAGACTCCCCCTTTCGGGCAGTCTAACGGAGCCGATTTCCGGCACCACCTGCCCGGTTGCGGCCAGGCCCTGCGCACCACCGAGGTGCCGGTGTCACGTGACGCCGGCCTCCTTCATGTCGCGAAGCTCGCGCTTGAGCTCTTTGATCTCGTCGCGGAGCCGGGCGGCCAGCTCGAACTGCAGGTCCTTGGCCGCGGCGTGCATCTGCTGGGTGAGGGAGTCGATGAGCGACTCCATTTCCGCCCTGGGCCGCTCCCCCACCAGGTCGTGCGCGTGCCGGCCGGCCTCGCCCCGATGCCGGGACGCCAGGCCGGGCACCGGAGTCTTGCCCCGGCTTTGCTGGCGGCCGGCGCCACCGATGAGCTTTTCGGTGTCGGCGTCTTCGCGGGCCAGCGAGTCGAGGATGTCGGCGATCCGCTTGCGCAGCGCGGTCGGCTCGATGCCGCGCTCGGTGTTATAGGCGACCTGCTTGGCACGCCGCCGATTGGTCTCGTCGATCGCCCGCTCCATCGACGGGGTGACCTGGTCGGCGTACATGTGCACCTGGCCGGAGACGTTGCGCGCCGCCCGCCCGATCGTCTGGATCAGCGAGGTCTCGGACCGCAGGAAGCCCTCTTTGTCCGCGTCGAGGATCGACACCAGCGATACCTCGGGCAGGTCGAGGCCCTCACGCAGCAGGTTGATGCCCACCAGCACGTCGAACTCGCCGCTGCGCAGCTCGCGCAGCAGCTCGATGCGGCGCAGCGTGTCGACCTCGCTGTGCAGGTAGCGAACCCGGATGCCCAGCTCGAGCAGGTAGTCGGTGAGGTCCTCGGCCATCTTCTTCGTCAGCGTGGTGACCAGGACCCGCTCGTCGCGCTCCGCGCGGACCCGGATCTCCTCGATCAAGTCGTCGATCTGCCCCTTGGTCGGCTTAACGATCACCTCGGGGTCGACCAGACCGGTCGGCCGGATCACCTGCTCGACCACATCGCCCTTGACCCGGCCCATCTCATAGGGGCCGGGCGTCGCCGACAGGTAGACGGTCTGGCCGATCCGCTCCAGGAACTCCTCCCACTTCAGCGGCCGGTTGTCGCGCGCCGACGGCAGCCGGAAGCCGTGCTCGACCAAGGTGCGCTTGCGCGACATGTCACCTTCGTACATGGCGCCGATCTGCGGCACGGTCTGGTGTGACTCGTCGAGGACGAGCATGAAGTCCTCGGGAAAGAAGTCGAGCAACGTGTTGGGCGGGGTGCCCGGGCCGCGGTCATCGATGTGGCGCGAGTAGTTTTCGATGCCCGAGCAGGTGCCGATCTGGCGCATCATCTCGATGTCGTAGGTGGTGCGCATGCGCA
>CALAED010000216.1 GCA_937891035.1 uncultured Thermomonosporaceae bacterium
GTGTTGAAGATCGCAAGGGTCTGCACGTTCTGCGACGTGCGCGGGATGCCCAGCCTCGGCATGACATGCGAATCGAGAATGCGGTTGTGCGCCTGGACCCCCGTCTCACAGGGGTTCACACCGGGCGGGTAGTAATCGGCGTAGCTCGCGCAGTCGACCGGCGCTCCACCATAGACGGTGCCGCGGGCGAGCGGGTCGGCGCACCCGTTCTGGAAGATCAGCCGCAGCGCGGTGTTCTTGCCATCGACGGGTCCCTCGCGCTGCCCCGTATCGCGGATGGTCCCGTCCGGATGGCGAACCCGTCCGTCGGGGTCGCACCGCACGCCGTAGTCGATCGACGCGATCTCGACCGCGTAGACATTGATGTAATTGCGGTACGTCCGGAACGGCTCGGTGGCCCACATGACGGCCAGGTTGCGGTCCACGTCCGCGATGAAGAGGCTCTGCTGGTCGGCTTGGTACCCGTCGCCGAGAATGATCAGGTTGAGCCGCTCCGCCGGCGGACCGGTCACCTGGATCGCGTGCACCTTCGGCTCGGGAAGGGGGGCCGCCGCGGTCTGAGCCGCGGCCGGGTCGACCAGCACCAGCACGCCGGCCAAGGCGGCCACCGCGAGTAACACCATGCGTCGCATCGAACCACCGCATCCGAGATCAACTCGCGGAGTCGAGCGTCGCGGATGCCCGTCGAAACCGCTCTATTCGGGATGTCTCGGACATCGTAGCCAGGCTCCGGGGCGACTTGAAGAGGCCGCCGTCGATCCGCCGCACCCGGGGCACGACCCCGTACCCCGCCCGGGTAGTCGGTGAGCTCGATCGCGGCGCGCGTCATACGACACAAACAGGTGCGTCCAGCGCGCCTAATCTCGGCTTCGACCGGGCGGCGCGCCAAGCGCGGGAAACGGCGCGCCGCACCATCGTCGTCACGCCGGGGCCGCACAGCGCGTGCACCGTGGCCGCGGGCCCACGGCGCCGGCGAGTCCGCGGTTCGTCCGTGCCCGGCCCTGGGGGGGTCACGGTACGTCGGGTACCGCGCTGAGAGGAGGTTGATGGAACGGCATCTCGGGGAGCGGCCGAGCACCAGACACCGTGATCCAGGCGCTGAACTTCGACTCTTTGACCCGCGCCTTGATCTCTCGGTACACGGTGTTTCCCGGCTGCGGGCTGTGTCGTGCCACCGCGTTGTACACGGGCTCAGAAAGCGCGAACACGAGGTCGGCGTCGGCCGACACCAGCTCGTCCTTGACCGGCTGGGCCTCGATGAGCCGGGCGGTGTGGTTGATCGCCTCGCCGCACACACCGTGCTCGTCCCAGTAGATCGGACCGACATGCAGGGCACCGCGAAGCTGGATGCGCGCGGCGGCGCTGGCGCACTTGTTGTGCCGCTGGATCTCCTGCTGCAGCCAGGCCGGCAGGCCGACGATGGCGTCAACGGCTGTGGTGGGCGGGATCACGGCGAGGACCCCATCGCCGTAGTCCTCGCGGTAGTAGGCGACCTGCGCGATGCCGACCTGTTCGAAAGATCTCCGAAGGATCTCGTAGAGCCCGCGGCGGATGAACAGCTGGATGTCGTTGTCGCGGCTGGGATCGGCCGAGGCGGCAATATCGAAAAAGAGGATGGGGCAGTACGTTCCGGATAGCTGGAGAGCTGCCGCCATCATAGGCACAGCGGTAGGATAAGTCCCGTCCCACCGCGTTATTGGCATGCCACCGAATACATGCGCGGCCGGATTTTCCATGGGAGTCGACCTCCTGAGACAACCAATCGGAGGTTTGCTTCTGGTGGCTTTCACCCTTTGCCGGGATAGCCGTATTGGACTTGGGTATGCGGGGGCTAGAACCCCGTACGGGCTCAGGTCATGATCCGTACGATGCTCTGTCCAGCACCATGTTCGGGCACCGGCAGCGAGGTTAGTAGATCGATCCCCACGTCAGGGTGGTCTAACTCTTACGCATCTAGACGGGTTCATCCGCATATAGCGGCTGGTCGTCGTCACAGTCCCGCAGGCTCCCTTATGAACCCGAGCTCCGCCGTATATTCGTCGCATTAATGTGACGCCCTCCTCCCTCTCTTATCCGACGATTCCCGGTTATGCTCTTGCCTTAGGGGGAGACCTCCCAATGTCTCCCCTATTACAGGGACCGGGAGGTCTCGGGAGGGGTGCGGGCGACATGCCCAGGGTCAAGCGGGTGCCCAAGCAGTCGACCGTCCGGTTCATCGCGATGTTGCGGGCGTTGGATCGGGCGCTGGGCTCGTTCGACGTCTCCCACGCGGAGGTGGAGCGACGGCTGTGCGACTGGCTGGCCGCGGGGCGCCGAGCCGAGGAGGCCCTGCGGAATGGCGCGCGGGAGGGCGACCGTGAAGGGCTGGCCACGCTGATCAACCGCAAGACCGCGGTGGAGCTGAGCGGTCTGGTGCGGATGGACGGCCGCCGGGACAGGGCGGGAGGCCAGCGGATCGGCGAGTTGGTGACCGGACGGTTCCCGCGCGGATCGATGCCGTCGCGGCGGCGGGTCGAGGTCTGCGTCGATGTGTTCCTGGCGATCCTGGAAGAAAACGATCCGACCGGCTACGCGAACGGCATGTACGGGACACGGGAGTCCTGGCGCCAGTGGTGGTTGCAGGCGGATCAGGGTCATGAGCCGGAGATCGGTGACCCGGGCCTCACTGTGTGGGGCTATCTCGACGAGGCGCTGGAGGAGCTGACCGCGGCCCTGCAACGGCCCGCGCCCGAGCCCGCGGTGCCCTGGTCGACGGCGAACGGACCGACTGGTCGCGGTGGCGCGGATCATGGCGAGCGCCGCGCCCCGGGAACCCCTGGCGTTCAGGGCGCTCCGGATGGCGCGGCGCCAGGGGGCCCCTCCGATGGCTCGGCGGCGGCCGACGGCTTAGCGGTGCTCGCCGCGGACCCCGTACTCGATCGCGTCCGCCGGGAGGCCGCGGAACGGGTCGCCACGGCGGAGGCCGAGCGGGACGCGCAGATCGCCGCCTACCGCGCTGAGGCCGACCGGCGCGTACAGCGGGCCGAGGACGACAGCGCCACGCAGATCGCCACCGCGCGGGCGGAGCGCGACCAGGCGCTGGCCGCGGCCCACGACGCCGAGCGGGCCGCGCAGGCGGCGGCCGAACGCGCCGAGGCGGCCGAGGAACGGGTACTCGTGGCGCAGGTCGATGCTCGCGCCAAGCGGGACGAGGCGCTGCGGAACGCTCGTACGGCCCGGCTGCGGTTGGTCGTCGGCTCGATCATCGCCGCCATCGCGGTGGTGGCCGTTACCCTGTGGTACTTCGGCATCGGTCCGCCCGGAGGCGGGCGCGCCGCCCAAACGGTGCAGCTGGCGGCACCCGCCCAAGAGGTCAGCGCGGTCAAGTCCCAACAGGTGGCGTTCTCCTTCGTACCCCCGCTGCCACGCAACAAGAACTGGACTCTGAACATCAAACTGAGCGTGATCCCCACCGATCTGGTCTCGGCATGCACGTTCGAGATGCGGATGACCGCGCGCGTCGAGGTCGACGGCCGCGCGCTTTCTCCCTTCACTTCAGACCGGGGGCAGACCACCATCACACGCGTGATCCACCTAGGCGATCAGGGCGATCGCAGCCTCCGCCTCGTCGTGACGCGCCTGGACACCGACCCCGAGTGCCGGCTTCGCCTCGACCCCTTGGGGTCCCATGCAACCGCGATCGGCTGAGACGAGACGTCCCCGATCCGAAGGAGAGCCGATGACCAACCATCACGGCCGCCGCTTGCTGGCGGGGGTCACCACAGCCCTCGTCCTCACCACGATGGCCGCGTGTGCCGCTCCCGAGCAGGACACGCCCTCCGTCAAGCCCACGGCCACGCACGGCCCGCTGTTCGCGATGAAGCGCGCGCTGCGCATCGGCGTCAAGACCGACCAGCCGGGAATCGGGTACGCCGACCCCACGGTGACGATCTTCTCCGGACTGGATATCGACATCGCCCACATCATCGCCGACGCGCTCCGCGACAGGCCCGTCTTCCAGCCGGTCGTCTCGGGGAACCGGGAGCAGATGCTCGAGACCGGCGCCGTCGATCTGGTCATCGCCAGCTACTCCATCAGCGAGGAGCGGCTCAAGAGGGTCGACTTCGCCGGCCCGTACTTCATCGCCGGGCAGGACACCCTGATCCGGGCCGGCGACAAGACCATCACCGACGTCGACGATCTCAAGGACAAGATCACGTGCGGCGCGAAGGGGTCCAACTCGCCCACCCGGCTCGCCGTGCGATTCGGTGGCTCGGAGAACGTCGACAACGCCTGGGGCAGGAAGCATCTCAAGCTGGTCCCCGGCTACAGCGACTGCCTCCGGCTGCTGGTGGTGGACGAGAGCGTCGACGCGGTCTCCACCGATGACTCGGTCCTCGCCGGCTTCGCCAACCAGCCGCAGTACAAAGGCCGGGTACGCCTGCTCGGCAAGCGGTTCACCAGCCATCGCGAAAAGTACGGCATCGGTATCGCGAAGGGCAATCGGGCGGACGTCGCGCTGATCAATGCGGTGTTGATCCAGATAATCAAGGATGGCCGGTGGGAGCGGATCGTTCGCAAGAATCTCGGTGCTGAGGCACCGAAGTTCCTCAAACCGGAGGATCGCCCGACTCCCGGCTGACCTGTGTCGGGGCGAGCGCGACGGCAACGGCCTCAGCCACCTCAAAAACCACAACACGTTCGGATTTCATCATCGTACCGACCACATCCTGAGGCAATGATCTGCGAACAGCCGCCGAGAAACGGGCCCGGTCGGCCCGAAGGCCATCAATGTAGGATCAGGGTTCTTAACGTTCTTGGTGTTTCGGCCTCGAAAGAGGGGTGCATTCCTTCGTGGAGATGAGCCTTAAACCCACGGCCGAGGTAGTCGGCGTAGATCCACGATATCAGTGGGAATTCCCGCTCCCCAATTCTGGCCGTCCGGCGCGAAAGATTCGGTCCGTCTGGTATTTGGGGCTGCCACTCACCTCCGCGCATCGCGGCGGGCATTCCGGCGGCGGTCCGCTGCTCGAAGGCGTCCACGGCCAGGAGCGCTACCGCAACGAGGGCACCGTCTACCCGCATGCGGCCTTGGTGGAGATGCTCACCTATCAGGAGGCTTACCTCCCAGACGTGGCCTGGCGGTACATCGACCTGAGCCACACCACGTGGGACGATGTGAAGGCGGCCATCGCCGACGACCCGCCGGACGTCGCGGCGATCACCGTCTACACCGTCACCACTTTGTGGGCGTTCATCGTCGCGGCAGAGATAAAGCGGGTCAACCCACACGCGGTCGTCATTTTCGGCAACGATCACGCCGGTGTGCTTTACCAGGAGATACTCACCGGCGAATACGGGCGGCGCCTGGTGGATTTCGTGAGTACCGGGAACAATGCCCCCTACACGATGCTGGGCCTGCTCCACGCATTGCGCGGCCAGCTCGATCTGGAAAGGGTTCCCTCGCTCGCCTACCGGAGCAACGGAAGAGTGGTGAACAATCCGGCTCCCACATTCCCGCTCAACCGCCGGATTCTGCCCGACTACCGGCTGATCGAAGACTATCTGGAGCGCCACTACGACCGGGCGTTCGACCTGTGGTACTCACACCACTACCGGCTGAAGCGGATGGTCACCATGCCGCTCGACGGCGGCTGCAACTGGGGCAGCAGACCAGGACGCCGGTGCCGCCACTGCGCGATCCAGGGCCTTACCCCCAAGACGACCGACGTCGCGGCGGCGATCCCCGTGCTCGAGACGGTCGTCGGCGAGCTTGGCGCCAACGTGTACGCCGCCGGTGACTCCACCCTCGGCTTCTCAACGGGCCAGTGGGGCGACTCCTCGACTTACCTGAACGAGATGGCCGAGGCATGCGCCCGCTCGCCGGTCCTGTCGAAGCACCGGTTCATGCTGGCCTACGGGCTGGTGTATGAGTTCCTGCAGACCGCGCCGCTCTGCAAGGGGTTCGTAAGGACATGGAACGTCGGTCTTGAAGCGTTCGACCCCCGGCTCCTCAAGGACGATTCCAAGGGGATCAACCGCGACGCCGAGCGCATCTACGAGGCGCTCGAACTGGCCCGCTCGCTCGATTACCGCCTCTACATCTCCGGGATCCTGGGGCTGCCGGGTACGACCGTGGCCAAGCTCCGCAAGGAGGTCGACGACTGGCTCAAGATGGCCGAGACGTACCGCGACCTGATCACCACGGTGTCGATAGCGCCGCCGGGCCTCATCCCAGGTTCACGCATGTACTGGGACGCCTTCAGTGACTACCGAGAGGTGCGTACGTGGCATGGCGAGACGCTGCCCGCCCGCCGTCTCACCGAGCTCTACGTCCGCAGGACGACCGAGGTGGAACTGGCCGACGTCGAAGCCGCCATCGACGATATCGGGCGCGGCGTCATCGCCTTAGGCCGGGGGCGAGGTGAGATGAAGTTCGGCGGCCACATGCTGGGCGGGCGAGACGCCGAGGAGGCGGCGGAGCGGCGCCTACTCGACGCGATATGCGAAAGCCTCTCCTGAGCACCCAGCTGCCCGGCGGTTCCCCGGCCATCTCCAGGGTTCCGCCCGCGCAGCGTGCCATACGCTCGGTCGCCGATGGGATCCGATCGCGGGCGGTGCCGAGTTCCTCGTGAGAGCCGGCCCGGCTTGGCGATAGCACGTCACAAACCCGATGCCTCGGCCCGCATTTTTCGCCAGATGCGGGTAGGGACCGCTTAGTCGGTACTAATGGGGGGTGGCTTGTCATGACTCGTCCGGCTGGTTCAACGGTCAACCGAATGCAAAGTGCTCCGGTCTGCCTGGCCGCGATGGCGGTGGGGGCCGTCTTCTTGCTCGTGGGCATCCTCGGCTTCATTCCCGGGATCACCACGAACTACGACACCATGCAGTTCGCCGGCCATGAGTCGGAGGCCAAGCTGCTGGGCGTCTTCCAAGTGTCGATCCTGCACAACATCGTGCACCTGCTGTTCGGCGTCGCCGGACTGGCGATGGCGCGCCAGGTGCGGACCGCGCGGCTGTACCTGGTCGGGGGCGGCATCATCTACCTAGTCCTGTGGCTTTACGGGCTGCTGATCGACAAGGACGCCGGGGCCAACTTCGTGCCGGTCAACACCGCCGACAACTGGCTGCACCTCGGCTTGGCCGTCGGCATGGTGACGCTCGGACTTACCCTGAGCCGGCGCGGCATCAGGACCGCGGCCCGCCAGCCCTGAGCCGGCGCGGCGACAAGGGACCGACACCAGCCGACGGCCTGGTGACCATCGCGTTTCAGGGGCTCAGGAATCCGCCGGGCCGCCCGGATGCCGGCGGGCCGCGGTCCGTCGGTTGGTGTCGGGCCCGTCGTGGGCGTTCAGGCCCTTACCTTCTGTACGCCGACCTGCCTGGCGCACGCGGCGCAGCAGAAAATCTGGCCGTCGGCTTCCACTCCGTGGCCGAGGATGCGGCAGCCGCAGTGCGCACAGGTGGGCGCGATCGCGTGCGCGGCGCACTCGATGCTGTCGAAGACGTGGGTGGCGCCCTCCGGTGTGGTGACCGTGAACGTCTTGTCGTAGTCGTTGCCGCAAACATCACAACGCGCCATGAGATCCCCCTGTCGGGTCGCCCTGTTCGGGTTCCCTTCTTCGGGAACCCGTTCCCCGTATTTCGGGATCGATGCGACTCGGGTGTCTCCGCGGGTCACACGGCCGCCGAGCCCGGAGATGGAGGAGTCCCGGCTCGACCGACCGGCGCGTCGGCGTCGCGGCTGGGAGATGGCCACCTCGTGGGGCCGACAGGTCGCCGGCGGGTGACAGCCGCAGATCCCAAGATCCGATGATCCGATAACCTGCCTGCGAGCGATGCAGAGGGGTGGCCGGACACATGGCCGAGCGCGAGTTCACCGTCGCCGAGGCGCGCGCTCTGCTGCCCGAGGTACGCGAGCGGGCCGCCGAACTCGTCCGGGTCAGGGCCGATCTCACGCAGCTCGCCCATGAGCTGCGGGCGGCCGGCTCCTCGGAGCTGGGCGGCGTACCCGAGGTCAAGGCGTACGAGGCCCGGCTGGACGACGTGGTCCGCTGGTTCGATGCCCAGGGCATCGAGATCAAGAGCCTGGCGCCGCTGCTGCTCGACTTTCCGGCGCGGCTGGAGGGCCGGTCCGTACGGCTGTGCTGGCTGGAGGGCGACGCCGAACTGGCGTGGTATCACCTCAGCGAGCTCGGCTTCGCCGGCCGCCGGCCGCTCCCCCGTGACGCCGCCTCGCCATGAAGTGATCGCGGCGTCGCCACCGCCGCCGACGGCACCGGCCCGCCGGTCATCTCCGGCGGGCCGGCTCACCGGGGCGCGGTGCCGGTGGTGCGGGGGAAGAGCGAGCCCGTCGGCCCAGGCGAGACGATGCCACGAGCGGCGCTTCACCTGTAATCTCTCCAAGACGGCGATCTCATGACACGTACGCAAGCACGAGACGCACGAAAAGGTGGTCCGCGCGGATGGCTGCTGGGGGCAAGGCGGCGGCGAGCATCCTGACCAAGGCCGTCCAGCATCTTCTTGGCAAGCAGGCCATCGGCGTCGCCGAACGCGGCGCGGCGGCCGCGGCCAGGGAAGGCGCCCAGGCCGCGGCACGAGGCGGGGCCAGGGAGGGAGCCGAGGCCGCGGCCAGGGGCGGGGAACGGACCGCCGCCCGCGAGGGAGCCGAGGCCGCCGGCAGGGATGCCGGTGCCGGCGTCGCCCGCCGCGAGGGGGCGCAGGCGGCCAGGAACGGCATCCCGGGCCAGTCGCCGGGCAACCGGAGCGTCGGCGGCGACCCGATCGACATCGCCACCGGCGAGGTGCTGCTGCCGCAGACCGACGTCGCGCTGCCGGGCGTCCTGCCGCTGGTCATCGAGCGCATCCACCTGTCGACCTATCGGCAGGGCCGGCTGTTCGGCGTCTCCTGGGCATCGACGCTCGACCAGCACCTGGAGGTGGAGGGCGACGGCATCTGGTTCACCGCGGCCGACGGCACCATCGCCGCCTACCCGCCCCTCCTGATGGCCGGGGTGTCGCTGGATCCGTCGACCGGCCCGGTCCGCCCGCTGACGTGGAACACCGACGGCAGCTATGTGATCGAAGACCCGAGGTCTGGGCACTTCCTGCACTTCCTCGCGCCGGGCGGCGTACACGGCGCACGGCTCCCGCTTGTCGCGATCACCGACCGGAGCGGCAACCGGATCGACTTCCGCTACGACGAGGCCGGAGATCTCGTTGAGCTGCACGACTCGAGTGGTCACCGGCTGCTGGTCGAGGGGAACGGTGCCGGCGCGCAGCGGCGGGTCACCGCGCTGCGGCTGCGCTCGGGCGACATCGATCTTCGGCTGGTCGGCTACGGGTACGACGCGGCCGGCCATCTCACCCACGTCGTCAACTCCGCCGACGTGCCGATGGTCTTCAGCTATGACGACGCCGGTCGGATGACCGGATGGCGCGACCGCAACGGCTTTGAGTACCACTACGAGTACGACGACGCCGGCCGGGCCATCCGCGGTCATGGCACCGGCGGCCATCTCGACACCCGGCTGGAATACGGTGAGAACGAGACCGTCCTCACCGACTCGCTGGGTCACCAGACCACCTATCGCCTGGACGAGCGGGGCCGGATCATCGCCGAGACCGACCCGCTCGGGCGGACGACTCTCTTGGAGTGGGACGAGCGCGACAACCTGGTCGCACACACGAACGCGCTCGGCCACGCCTTCCGCTACAGCTACAACACGTTCGGTGACACGACGGCCGTCGTGCGTCCCGACGGCACCCAGCTCACCATCGAGTACGACGACGTGCTCCACCTGCCCGTACGGGTCGTGACCGCCGACGGCGCCGCCTGGACCCACGACTATGACCAGGCGGGACGCCTGGTCCGCCAGACCGACCCGACCGGCGCCGCCACGCACTACAGCTATGACGTCCGCGGCGCGCTCACCGCACTCACCGACCCGCTCGGCGTCACCACCCGGGTCGAAAACGACGCTGCCGGCCTGCCCGTCGAGATCATCGGCCCGGCCGGCGACCGCACCCGCTATCAGCGCGACGTCTTCGGCCGCGTCGTCGTCCACCTCGACGCGCTCGGCGGCCGGACCCAGTACGGCTGGAACCTCGAGGGCCTGCCGACCGCCCGGATCGGCCCGCTCGGGCTCGCCGAGTTCTGGGAGTACGACCCGGAGGGCAATCTGGTCGCCTACACCGACCAGCTCGGGCAGGTCGTCCGCACCGAGTACGGCCCGTTCGACCGGCCGATCCGGCAGACCGGTCCCGACGGGTCCGTGGTCGAGCTGACCTACGACACCGAGCTCCAGGTCACCGCCGTCACCAACCCGGCGGGCGCGCGCTGGACCTACAGCTACGACCCGGCCGGCGACATCGTGGCCGAGACCGACTTCAACGGGCGCACGCTGCGGTATTCGCACGATGCCGCCGGCCGGCTCGCCCAGCGCGTCAACGGCGCCGGCGAGGTCATCGAGTACCAGCGCGATCCGCTTGGCCGGGTGGTCGCGAGGCGATCAGCGGCCGGCGTGAGCGGCTACGCCTATGACGCCAACGGACGGCTGATCCGCGCCGCCAACGGCCACTGCGAGGTGCGGCTCGAACGCGACGCCCTGGGCCGGGTGGTGGCCGAGACGTGCGATCGGCGCATGGTGCGATCCTCCTACGACCCGCTCGGCCGTAGGGTGGGGCGGCGGACGCCGTCCGGCGCCGAGACCGGCTGAGCCTATGATCCGGCGGGCCGGCTGTCCGGCCTGCTGTCCGGAGGCTGGCAGCTCGGCTTCAGCTACGACGCGCTGGGCAGGGAGACCCGGCGCATACTCGGCAACCGCGTCGTGATGGACCAGCAGTACGACGCCGCCGGCCGGCTGACCTCCCAGGCCCTGTGGGGCGCCCCAACGCCGCGGACCGGACCAGATCCGCGGCTGCTCCAGCACCGTACGTACGCCTATCGCGAGGACGGCATCCCGGTCGAGGCCGGCGACCGGCGCGGCGGCCGGCGGCTGTTCGAGCTCGACGGGCGCCGCCGGATCACCGCGGTACGGACGCCCGGCGGCGACCAGCACCACGCAAACGAGCACTACGCGGACGAGCACTACGCGTACGACCCATTCGGCAACATCCGGGCCGCGACCTGGCCGGCGGCCCCGCAGCGGATGGAGCAGACGGAGCAGGGCGAGCGCGAGTACGCCGGTACGCTGCTGCGCCGGGCGGGGCGGACCCACTACGAGCACGACGAGCAGGGGCGTCTCGTCCTCCGACGGCAGACCACCCTGTCCGGCACCCGACGCGAGTGGCGCTACCTCTGGGATGCCGAGGACCGGCTCGTCGGCCTGGTCAGCCCCACCGGCGACCGCTGGCGCTATCTGTACGACGCGCTCGGCCGCCGGATCGCCAAGGAGCGGCTCGCCCCGGACGGGCGGAACGTGGTCGAGCGGACGCTGTTCGCCTGGGACGGGCCGGTGCTCGCCGAGCAGTACCGCGGCGAGGTGGTCACCACTTGGGCCCATCGACCCGGCGGTTTCACGCCGCTGGCCCAAACGGTCAACGCGGCCGGCGGTGACGCGGCGGGCTTCTACGCCATCATCACCGACCTCGTCGGCGCGCCCGCCGACCTGGTGACGCCGGGCGGCGAGGTCGTCGCGGCCGGCGGCGAGCGCCGACTCGCCGTGCCCGCTGCGCTTCCCTGGGCAGTATCGCGACGAGGAGTCCGGCCTCCACTACAACTACCACCGCTACTACGAACCGGAGACGGCGCGCTACCTGAGCGCCGATCCGCTCGGTCTCGCCGGCGGCGCCAACCCGCACGCCTACGTACCCAACCCGCTGGCCTGGATCGATCCGTACGGTCTCGCGCCCAGCTACGACGGGCTGAGCGAGCGGGCCAAAAACGCGCTGCAGAAGCTGAACAACGTCGCCAACGACCCGCTGGGCAGCATCAACCGGCAGACGGACCACAACCATTTCGCCGCCGCCAGGCGCGAGGCGAACGGAGAGGTCGTCGCCCGCCGCCCGATCGACAACCGGCCGTTCAGCCACATCAGCGACCTTCAGCAGGCGCGCAACTCGCTGGGGAACAACATCATCCCGGCGCTGAACGATGAGATCGCCCGGATCGAGCGGCGGATGCCCGACGATCTCACCTACGACTCGCTGACCAACCTCCTCGACTCGCACGCCCGCGCCACGAGCCTGTATCACAACGTCAACAACTTCCTGCACGGCATCGGGTTCCCGCCGGGCGCTCCCCAGCACACGTGGCCGCCGGGGGCATAGGAGAATCGGCGAGATGAGGCTGATCAACGCGGCGGCCACGGTATGGCGCGTGGAGCGCTGGTCCGAGCCGTTCATGGCCGACCGGCTTGATGAGGCGCTTGAGGAGGCGCTGACCGGCGGCGACTGGGCGGCGGTGCTCGGTGAACGGCCGCTGCTTGAGCTCGAGACCGACCTCGAGGGAGCCCCGCTGTCCGGCCGGGACCTGACCGGGATCAACCTGACGGGTGCGCGGCTGTCGTATGCCGACCTGTCCGATGCCGACCTGACCGGTGCCCTCCTGCTCGACGTCCGTGCC
>CALAED010000217.1 GCA_937891035.1 uncultured Thermomonosporaceae bacterium
CTCGGCCGGGTCCTGACCGCTCTGCGGCCGGCCCTGTGCCGCGGGCGGCTGCCCGCCGTAAGGCTGCTGCTCATAGATGTCCGGCTGGCGGTACTCGGCCTGCCCATGCGGCTGCGGCTGCCCGTACGGCTCCTGCTGCCCGTATTCCGGTTGCGCGCCGTACGGCTGCGGTGGCTGCTGCTGCGGCGGGTAACCGGGCTGGCCGCCGTACGGCCCCGGTGGCTGCGCCTGCTGCGGATAGGGCTGCTGCTGGCCGTAGCCCTGCGCGTAGTCCTGCCGTCCATAGCCGGGCTGACCGTAGGGTTGCTGCTCGCCATAGCCATAACCGGCCGGCTGCCCGTACGACTGCTGCCCGTACGACGGTTGCCCGTAGGCCTGCGGGTCGTAGGACGGTTGCCCGTAGATCTGGGGATCGTAGGAAGGCTGCCCGTAGGCCTGCTGCTGTCCGTAGGACGGCCCGCCCCAGCCCGGTTGGGGCGCCGGTGCCTGCTGCCCGGCGAACTGCGCGTGCCACTGCTGCATGGCGTAGACCTTGCGGTCGAACTCCGGATCCGGAGTCGACCAGTAGTGCAGCGGCGCCCAGGCGCGGCGCCGGCCGCCGTGGACGAACTCGATCGCGGTGCGCCGCTGGAGCAAGAACATCGTGGGCTGGATGGCGCGCACCTCGTGCCAGCCGTAGGTGTGGGTGGTCCAGCCGTGCAGGGTGATGCCCTGCTGCGTCAGCGTCACCCCGAAGCGGGCGTACCAGAAGAAGTAAAAGGCGAAGAGCCCGGCGAGCAGCAGTGCGAGGAAGGCGCCTCCGCCCAGTCCGATGGCCGCTCTGGCCAGGGCGATCAGCACCCAAATGCCCGCCAGCACGAGATAGAAGACGCGCTGGCGGAAATCCAGCCGAAACTCAAGGCGTTGCAACGGTGCCGACCCCCTCTTGGCCAACTGTGAGCTCGCTCGGGATCGGCCACCTTAGCGATGACGTCGATCGATACGTCTACCTGTCGATCGGCTGCGACGTCGATCCGTCACGTCATGCCGTCCGGCCGTCCGAGCCCACCCCCATCATGGGGCAATATGCCCCAATCGGTCAGCGCTTCCAGGAGTCCGGGGGTGATCGGCAGCGCATGCAGCTCGGCCGCGTCCGCCCAACGGACGTCGGCGGCGTCGTCGCCGGGCCGCAGCGTGCCGCCGACCGGCGTCGCGGTGTATTCGTGGATGTCGTAGACCACGTCGCCGGGGCCGGGCCGGGCCACGACGGCGATCAGCTCGCCGACCTCGGTCCGCAGCCCGGTCTCCTCCCACAACTCCCTCGCGACCGCGACCCCATCGGACTCGCCGGGCTCCACCCGGCCGCCGGGCAGCGACCACAGCCCCTCGCCGGGCGGATGACCGCGGCGGATCAGCAACAGCCTGCCGCCCTCGTCGCGTACCACCGCGCCCACACATCGCACCCGCACGCGGTCAAGTATCCCTCCAAGACCTTGACGTGAGGACGGTCAGCGGCGACCGTGAGTAATCGTGAGGTCGGAGCAGGTCTGCGCGCGCTGCGCAGGGCCGGTGCGCGCGCCCAATCTGTGGTCCAGCGATTGGACCTGTGACGCACATGGCGCGGTCCTGCCGTTGCGGCCGCCCAAGAGCCCGTCTCGTGAGGGCCTGCGGGCCGTGCTGCGCGACGCGCGCGTGCCACTGTGGGTGCCATGGCCGCTGCCGCTCGGCTGGCTCGTCACCGGCTTCCTGGACGCCGGCGACGACCGCACCGGCTCGCGCGCCTGCGCGGTGGCGCTGTCCGGGCCCGCGCTGCTGGGCGGCCCGGCCGACATGCTGCTCGTCGCCGAGGACCTGGGAGTGGGGCTCGGCGCCTACCTCGCCGGGCTCGACGGGCCCGACCCCGGCGCCGTCTTCGACGCCTCGCCGCCGCACGCCAAGGCGGAGATCAGGGGGCATCCCGTGCCGCTGTGGGTCGTTCCGGACGGCCCGGAGGATCGGGCGGTCTACGTCGGCGAGGCGCTGGGGCATTGGCTGTGGGCCGTGCTGTGGCCGAGCGAAGCCGGCCTGCTCATGCTCGAGCAGCTGAATTTGTGTGACTTGCGCGATTCTGACATGGAGCTGGACCTCCCGTACGGCGCCATCTGCCCCCGGCTTCCCTAAGGCCTCAGGCGGCGGGCGCCCGACGTGCGAAATAGGGATAGGGTGCTGAGCCGTGGATGCGCGGATCGAACAGGTCGTGACGCCAGGCAAGTGCGTCATTGACGACGAGGAATACGACGTCGAAAACAACACGTGGATCGTCGGCGACGACGAGGCGGTCATCGTGATCGACCCGGCGCACGATGCCGAGGCGATCCTCAAGGTGGTCGACCAGCGTGAGGTCATGGCGGTGATCTGTACGCACGGGCACGACGACCATGTGAGCGCGGCACTCGAAGTCGCCGAGGCCGACGAAGAAGAGCCGGCGCCGATCGCGCTGCACCCCCGTGACCGGCTGCTGTGGCGCCGCTATTTCCGCCGGCTGGCCGAGGAGGGCGGCGAAGAGGCCGAGTTCATGCGCGACCTCACGCCCGACATCGACATCGAGGACGGCGGGGTCTTCGAGATCGCCGGCGCCCAGTTCGATGTGCTGCACACGCCCGGGCACACGCCGGGCAGCATCTGCCTCTACAGCGAGCAGCTCGGCGTCCTGTTCTCCGGCGACACCCTGCACAAGGGCAAGCCGGGCGAGGTCGGCGGCATCTATCCGGACCTGCAGACCCAGCTCAACTCGATCGGCACCCTGCTCGGCCCGCTGCCCCCGGAGACCCGTGTCCTGCCCGGCCACGGCGAGGAGACCACCGTGGGCGAAGAGTACGCGCGCTGGGACAGCTGGCACGCCCTCGACAGCGAGTCCGACGACTGAGGTCCGGTGACTGAAACCCGGACATCCGACATCCGGCGGCGGGCGATCCGGCGAGTGAAGTCGGACGCCTGAACTAGCGTGATGTTGTCGCCTCCCCGGCGAGGGGTGGGCGCGTGAGCGCGCGAACACGTGTGCGTGTGAGCACCGACACGACAGGGGGGAGCGGCGTGGTGGCGGCCGAGCAGCTTGGGCTTGAGGGCATGCCGCGGCGCCTGTACGTGTGTACGCCGTCGCGGCTGAACGCCTGGCTGGACTGCCCGCGCCGTTACCGCATGACCTATCTCGACCGGCCGCCGCCGTCAAAGGGGCCGCCGTGGGCGCACAACAGCCTGGGCGCGAGCGTGCACAACGCGCTGGCGGCCTGGTGGCGGCTGCCGCCGCCGGAGCGAACGACCGAGATGGCCGGCAGCCTATTGCTGCGCGGCTGGCTCACCGAGGGTTACCGGGACGCCGAGCAGGCGGCTGAGTGGCGGGAA
>CALAED010000218.1 GCA_937891035.1 uncultured Thermomonosporaceae bacterium
TTCGTCGAGCTGCGTCATCGCGTTACGACGACGGCGGGTTGACCACGGACTGCTGAATCGCGCCCGCCTGTACGCCCCACTTCCCGAAGATCTTGTTGAGGGTGCCGTCGGTGATCAGCGCACTGGTGGCCTGGCTGACGGCCTGGGCCAACTGCTGCTGGTCCTGGCCGATGACATAGCCGTACGGGGCGTCGTCATAGATCTGGCCGAGCAGGTCGAGCTGGCCGTTGGTCTGCTTGACCGCGTACGCCATGACGGGGGAGTCGGCGAGACCGGCATCGTCCTTGCCGGAGACGACAGCCGCGGTGGCGTCGTTTTGCTTGACGTACTGGTCGACCTTGATCGCCGGCTTGCCGGACGACGTACACGCCTCGGACCTCTTCTCCAGGTCCTCGACCTGAACGGTGCCCTTCTGGACGGCGATCCTCTTGCCGCAGGCGTTGTCGGGCTGGACGCCGGCCGGGTTGCCCTTCTTGACCGCCCACTGGGTGCCGGCGTTGAAGTAGCTCACCATGTTGACCTGCTTGAGCCGCTCGGCGTTGATGGTGAACGACGAAACTCCCACCTCGAACTTGCCGGACTGGACGCCGGGGATGATGGCGTCGAAGTTGCCCGATATCCATTCGGTCTTGAGCCCCAGTTTGGCCGCCACGGCGTCGAAGGCCTCGCGGTCCCAGCCCACGACGGTCTTGCCGTCGGCGGCGAGGAACTCGTTGGGCGGGTACGACGCGTCCACGCCGACGACGATTTTGCCGTCGCTCTTGACGGCGGCGGGCACCATGGCAGCGAGCTTGGGGTCGGCGGCGCTCGTCGGCCTGGCGGGCTGGGCCGTCTCGTCCTGCTTCTCGCCGCACGCTGTGAGCGCGAGGGCGGCCCCCGCCAAGATCGCGATGCTGAATGCGCTCGCGCGATGACGCAGAGGTCCAGATGGCACGGCGTTCCCCTCCTCCTCGGTTGCCGTCTATGGACGGCATGGATGGAGGGCATGCTTACCCATGGGCAGCAACGATCTCCACCCCCGGTGTGACACAATCAGACAACGGGTGACCCCCGTATCTCGCCGGACGGCCGCCTTTGCGGGCTACCTGACCAGCATAATCACGCGGCATTTGTCCGAAGTCACCCACTATGGCAGGGATCGCAAGATTGCCCTTACGGCACGTGTGGAGCCACGCCCTTCTTGCCGACCTGCCGCGTTCACCAAGGGGTCGCTGTGGCCGCAGAGCCAGCTCGCACACACACTCATTCCTACGATTCCTACGATTCGCCCGCCGATGATCCAGCTTTCGCGCTGCACCGTGGAGGCAAGATCGAGGTCCGGTCGACCGTCTCGGTTCGCGACAAAGACGACCTTTCGCTTGCCTATACCCCGGGTGTCGCCCGGGTCTGCAGCGCGATCGCCGACGAGCCGGCGCTCGCACGCGACTACACCTGGGTGTCCAAGGTGGTGGCCGTTGTCACCGACGGCACCGCCGTCCTCGGGCTCGGCGATATCGGACCGGCCGCCGCCATGCCGGTGATGGAGGGCAAGGCTCTGCTGTTCAAGGAGTTCGCCGGCGTGGACGCCGTGCCGATCTGCCTCGACTGCACCGACGTCGACGCCCTGGTCGAGACCGTGATCAGGCTCGCTCCCAGCTTCGGCGGCATCAACCTCGAGGACATCAGTGCACCGCGCTGCTTTGAGGTGGAGGACCGGCTGCGCGCGGCGCTGGACATCCCCGTCTTCCATGACGATCAGCACGGCACCGCGATCGTGGTGCTCGCCGCGCTGCGCAACGCCGTCCGGCTGACCGGCCGGCCGCTGCCCGAGCTGCGGGCCGTGGTGGCCGGCGCCGGCGCGTCCGGGGTCGCGGTCACCCGCATGCTGCTGCAGGCCGGCATCGGTGACATCGTCGTGTCCGACAGCAAGGGCCTGATCTACCCGGGGCGCGACGGGCTCAGCCCGGTGAAGCAGGCGCTGGCGCGTGAGACCAACCGCGAGCGGCGCACGGGCTCGACCGAAGAGGCGTTGCGCGGCGCGGACGTCTTCGTCGGCCTTTCCGGGGGCACGCTCGCCGAGGAGGCCATCGCCGCCATGGCCGATGACGCCATCGTGTTCGCGCTGTCCAACCCCACACCCGAGGTGCATCCTCAGGTCGCGGCGGCGCACGCCAGGATCGTCGCCACCGGGCGCAGCGACTTCCCCAACCAGATCAACAATGTGCTGGCCTTTCCCGGGATCTTTCGCGGGGCGCTCGACGTGCGCGCCCACTCGATCACCGAGGGGATGAAGCTGGCCGCGGCCGAGGCGCTGGCCGGCGTGGTCGGCGACGACCTTTCCGCCGACTACGTGATCCCGAGCCCGTTCGACGACCGGGTCGCCCCCGCCGTCGTCGCGGCCGTCGCCGATCAGGCCCGCAAGGACGGCGTCGCCCGCACCTGACCCTCTCCGCACCGGCACAGCGGCCCGCGCTTTCTCCCCACGACAGGGAGCGCGGGCCGCTCGCGTGCCTTGTCACCCGACTCGGCGCGTACGGCGGACCGGGTGACGAGGTCGCCCAAGCGGAGTCGGCGCTGCCCTGCCCGTGCGTACCCTTGGGCAAACATTCGCACAAGGTTGCATAACCTGTAGCCAGGTGATTACATTCTGTGCGTTGACATTTTTATGTCACCTGCGGACGCTGGAAGCATGCGGAGGACCACAGTGCGGATCGACGACGAACTGCTCGCCGACGCGAAAGCATTCGCGGCGCAGCAGCATCGAAGCCTCAATTCCATCTTCGAGGAAGCGCTACGCGAACTGCTGGGGCACCCGCGGATGATCGATCTGCCACCGGCTGCCTTCACCACGTACGGTGGCGGCTCGAGCGGCCCCGATGTCGGCGAGCTCGACGCGACCGAACTCAAAGAGGTCCTGTACCGCGATGAAGTCGCGCGCTATCGAGAGGGGCGCGAGAATGCTGCTGGTTGATGTCAACGTGCTCGTCTATGCCCACCGCGAGCGTTCCCCAGACCATGAACGATACCGGGAGTGGGTGCTGGGCATGATGGACCGAGGCAACGACTATGCCATGTCAGAGCTGGTGCTCAGCGGCTTCGTCCGCGTGGTGACCAATCCGCGAGCCTCGGCGGATCCGACGCCCATCGGGGTGGCGTTGCAGGCAGCCGAAGACGTCCTCCTGCGCCCCAACTGCCGGATTCTCCGTCCCGGACCGCGCCACTGGAGGCTCTTTGCCTGGTTGTGCCGCGACATCGACGCGACCGGAAACGATGTGGCCGACGCCTACCATGCCGCGCTCGCGATGGAGTACGGCTGCGAGTGGATCACGACCGACAAGGGGTTCGCTCGGTTCAGGGGCCTGCGCTGGCGGCATCCGCTGAACTGAGGCCCTGCCAAGCGCGGCTCGGGTTTGGCGCATAGGGTTCTAGCCATGCTCGCTGTCACCGCCGTACGCATTGACGCCGACAATCCGCTGAACGGGCTCGAAATCGCCGAGCGCCCCGAGCCTGAGGTGCTCGACGGGTGGACCACCGTCACCGTACGGGCCACCACACTCAACCATCACGACGTGTGGACCCTGCGCGGCGTGGGCATCCGGGAGGATCGGCTGCCGATCACGCTGGGCTGCGACGCCGCCGGCGTCGACGAGGCGGGTAACGAGGTCATCGTGCACTCGGTGATCGGCGATCCGGATCGAGGCGGGGGCGACGAGACGCTCGATCCGAAGCGATCGCTGCTTTCCGAAACCTACGAGGGGACCTTCGCCGAGCGCGTGGCCGTGCCGCGCCGCAATCTCGTGCCCAAGCCGGCCGAGCTGTCCTTCGAAGAGGCGGCGGCGCTGCCGACGGCTTGGCTGACCGCCTACCGCATGCTGTTCGAAAAGTCCGGCCAGCAGCCCGGCGCCACCCTGCTGGTGCAGGGGGCCGGCGGCGGCGTGGCGACCGCGCTTGTCGCGCTCGGCTCGGCCGCCGGCTACCGCATGTGGGTTACCAGCCGCAGCGCGGCCAAACGCGAGCGGGCCATCAAGCTGGGCGCCGACCAGGCCTTCGAGCCGGGGGCGCGACTGCCCGAACGGGTCGACGCGGTGATGGAGACCGTCGGCCAGGCCACGTGGGCGCATTCGGTCAAGTCCCTGCGGCCGGGCGGGCGGATCGTGGTCTCGGGCGCCACCAGCGGCCCGGCTCCCTCCGCCGAGCTGACACGGGTGTTCTTCCTGCAGCTGTCGGTGGTCGGCTCCACGATGGGCACCCGCGACCAGCTGGTCCGGCTGGCCAGGTTCTGCGCCGCGACCGGCACCCGCCCGGTGATCGACCGGGTGCTGCCGTTGGCGGAGGCCCGCGCCGGATTCACGGCGATGGCCGAAGGAGACCTCTTCGGCAAGATCGTCTTTACCCCCTGACCGCGATCCGCGGTGTGGCCGTGGACGGCGGTCACGCGGATGCCGAGCCGGCTGCGCCGCCTCCGCAGGTGCGTGATCGTCGACTCGTCGGCGATCTGCGGTCACTCGCCGAAGAACCGGTCGTTCATGCGTCGGGGCGGCGAAGGATTTCCGTCCGCAGACGTTCCACGGTCTCGGTGAGCAGGTCAGTGACCGCGGCCAGGGCCTCCTCGTCGAGCCGCTCGCTTTGCCCGTCGGCGGCACGGTGGACGTCGTCGGCGAACTTCCGCAGCAGCCGGTCCAGCTTCATCTGCCCGCGGGCGGTGTCGTCGCCGGTCGCGGCGGTCCAGGCATCATCCCAGGTACGCCGCCACTCGTCCTTGAGCGCGCGCTGCTGCTGCTTCCACTCCTCCTTGGCCTTGCGCCACTCCTCCTTTTGGCGGCGGGCCGACTCCTTCCACGCGTGGGCGTTCGGCCGGCCGTGCTCGCGCATCTCCCGAGCGGCGTGGGTGAGCTCTTCGCGCAGCGAACGTACGGTCTCACGCACGTCTTCCTGGACCTCGCGGGCGAACTCCTGCGCGGACGCGCTGATCTCGTCTTCGAGGTCGGCCAGTTCGTCCATGCGGCGTTCCAGCTCGGCGCGCCCCTTGTCGGTGAGCGAGTAGACCTTCTTGCCCTTGACGACCTCGTGGGTGACCAGGCCCTCCTCTTCGAGCCGGGCCAGCCGCGGATAGATCGTGCCGGGTGAGGGGGAGTACACGCCGAGGAAGCGGTCTTGCAGCAGCCGGATGACCTCGTACCCGTGCCGTGGGCTCTCCTCGAGGAGCTTGAGCAGGTACAGCCGCAGCCGGCCGTGACCGAAGACGGGACTCATGGGTCGCTCACCCTTTTCGTTCGCTGCGCGGTTTCTCCCCTGCCAACCCGCTCCGGCCGACCTCCCGGCGGTTCGTCTGCAGGCTCGCCGGCCGTGTGTTGACGGCCAAACCTGCTCAAGGGGTCCATCCTGACCGCCGCGGGCTCTCTCCGCGGGCTCGCCGGCCGCTCATGAATCATCCTCCCGGGGGCGGCTGAGGAGAGTGATGCTGCCGGAGACGGTGTTGACGGTCACCTGGCCGGCGCCTTCGCCGAGCTTGCCGGTGACCGTCTTGGTGAGCGCCCGGTCGGTGCGCCGCAGTTCGGGGAAGGAGGTGTCGACCCGGCCCGCCGCGGCGCTGAGCGTGACCTCGGCCGAGGTGGACTCGGGCAGCCGCAACGCCACCTCTCCGGACACGGTGCCCACCCGAACCTTGCTGCCGGTGGCCAGGTCGATGTCGGCGGCGACCCGGCCGCTCACCGTCGAGGCGGTGAGCGCCGTCACCGAACCTCCCGCGAGGGCCAGATCACCCGAGACCGAGTTGAAGCTCACCGCGCCGTCGAGCCCCTGCGCCTCGATGACGCCGGAGACCGTGTTCGCCTCGATCTTCCCGGTCACGCCGTCGAGGGTGACGTCGCCCGACCCCGACTTGATGGACGTGCGCGCCGACAGGCCGGCGATGACGGCGGCGGCGGTGATGAGATTGATCGTGACGGGGCAGTCCCGGGGGACCGTCACGGTGACGTCGGCGTCACACCGCATGCTGCGCAGCCATTTCAGCACGCCTTCCCACATGAGGTTCTCGTGCGTGATGTTCAGCATGCCTGCCTCATGGGTAACGAGCAGCGGCTGACCTTCGACGGCGCTCACGTGCAACGACGGCGAATCGTCCGAAGCGAGTATGGAGACGTTGCCGGCCACGAGCGTAGCCTTCAGCGCCACCACGCCGTCGAAGCCGAGCGTCATGGGTTCGTCGATCGTCCAACGCGACATCGTGCCTCTCCATCGAGCCGCTTCCGCTCGGTCGGCGCCGTCTCACGGAGGGCAGGCAACGGCCCCGGCCACTGGTCAATACGATATATCGCGTCTGTGTGATGTCAAGATGTATCGCGACCTGCGGGGGGCAAGCCCCCCGCATACCCCCTGACATCCGCGGGCCGAGGTGGGGCGGGCGACACCCGAACTTCGGGCCCGGGCGGCGGATGACGGTCTCAGTCGGCGTCGTCGAGCCGGGCCAGCCAGGTGGCCAACCTCTCTACGGGGACCTCGAACTCGGGGTTCAGATCGACGAACTCTTGGAGTCGGTCGGCCACCCACGCGAGGGACACCTCCTCCTCGCCGCGGCGTGCGACGAGTTCCTCGATCCCCCGATCCGTGAAATACATGACAGGCCTCTCATCGCCGCCCGCCTGCCGCCGGTGGGCCCGGGCAGGCGACAGTGCTGCGGTGGTACTGCGGTGGCTGACGCCGGTCGTGCCGATTGGTGCTGGTATGTCTTTGGTGCTGGAATGTCTTAGGCCGCCTCGCCGCCGAAGAGCCGGGCGAGCAGCGCGTCCTGCTCGTCGGCGTGCAGCTTGGCCGAACCGACCGCGGGCGAGGAACTGGCCGGCCGAGATACGCGGTCGAGCGTACGCCCGTCCAGGTGAGGGGGCAGTTTCAAGGCCATGATCGGCCAGGCGCCCATGTTGGCCGGCTCGTCCTGCACCCAGGTGATCTGGGTCGCCGCCGGATACTTCACCAGCTCCGCCTTGATCTCGTCGATCGGCACCGGATACAGCCGTTCGACCTGAACGATCGCGGTGTCGGTGGCGCCCGCGCGCTGTCGTGCCGCCAGCGCGTCGTAATGGATCTTGCCGCAGGTGAGCAGCACCCGAGTGACCCCAGCCGGGTCGACCGCCACGTCCTGCGGGTCGTCGGGGATGACCGGCAGGAAGCCGCCAGCGGTGAACAACTTGGTGGGCGATGTCGCACCCTTGTGCCGCAGCAGCGACTTGGGCGTGAAGACGATCAGCGGCTTGCCCCGCCCGGACAGCACCTGCCAACGCAGCAGATGGAAGTAGTTCGCCGGCGTCGTCGGGTAGGCGACGGTCATGTTGTCCTGCGCGCATAGCTGCAGATAACGCTCGATGCGCGCGGAGGAGTGGTCGGGGCCCTGGCCCTCGTAGCCGTGCGGCAGCAACAGCACGAGCGACGAGCGCTGGCCCCACTTTTGCTCGCCCGAGGAGATGAACTCATCCATGATCGCCTGGGCGCCGTTGGCGAAGTCGCCGAACTGGGCCTCCCAGCAGACCAGTGCGTCCGGCCGGGTGAGCGAGTAGCCGTACTCGAAACCGACGGCGGCGAACTCGCTCAGCAGCGAGTCGTGCACGTAGAACTTCGACGTGCCCTGGCCGAACTGCTTGAGCGGCGTGTACTCCTCGCCGGTCTTGCGGTCGACGAGCACCGAATGCCGCTGGCCGAAGGTGCCGCGCCGGGTGTCCTGGCCGACCAGCCGTACCGGATGGCCGTCGATGAGCAGCGAGCCGAAGGCGAGCAGCTCGCCGGTGGCCCAGTCGATCGCGTCTTCTTCGATCATCTGGGTGCGGCGCTGCAGCATCGGTTGCAGCCGCGGATGCGGCGTGAAGCCGGCCGGCAGGTTCACCTGGGTCTCGATGATCCGCTTCACCGTCTCCTGGGGGATCGCCGAGTGCACCGCGGTGTGGTCGATCGGCGTGTCCTCCTCGGGGGCGGGTTTGACCACCGAGCCGGGCTCGGCCGGCCGCCTGGCCGCCTCCCTTGTCTCGCTGAACGCGCGTTCCAGTTGGTCTTGGTAGTCGCGCAGCGCCTGCTCCGCCTCTTCGACCGAGATGTCGCCGCGGCCGATCAGCGCCTCGGTGTAGAGCTTGCGCACCGACCGCTTGGCGTCGATCAGGTCGTACATCAGCGGCTGGGTGAACGAGGGGTTGTCGGCCTCGTTGTGGCCCCGCCGCCGGTAGCAGACCAGGTCGATGACGACGTCCTTCTTGAACGCCTGGCGGTAGTCGAAGGCCAGCCGGGCGATGCGGAAGCACTGCTCGGGGTCGTCGCCGTTGACGTGGAAGATCGGGGCCTGGATCATCCGCGCGACGTCCGTGCAGTAGACGCTGGAGCGCGAGTACTCCGGCGCCGTCGTGAAGCCGACCTGATTGTTCACCACGACGTGCACGGTGCCGCCGGTGCGGTAGCCGCGCAGCTGGGACAGGTTGAGCGTCTCGGCGACGACGCCCTGGCCGGCGAACGCCGCGTCCCCGTGGATCAGGACGGGGAAGACCGTGAAGCCGCCCTCGCCCACGTCCAGGATGTCCTGCTTGGCGCGGACGACGCCCTCGAGCACGGGGTTGACCGCCTCGAGGTGCGAGGGGTTGGCCACCAAGGAGGCGCGGATCTTCGCGCCGTTCGGGGTCACGAAGTCGCCCTCGGCGCCGAGGTGGTATTTGACGTCGCCGGAGCCCTGCGCGCTGCGCGGGTCGAGGTTGCCCTCGAACTCGCCGAAGACCTGGGCATAGGACTTGCCGACGATGTTGGCCAGGACGTTGAGCCGGCCGCGGTGCGCCATGCCGATGACGACCTCGTCGAGGTGCTCCGACGCGGCCGCGCCGATGACCGAGTCGAGCAGCGGGATCAGCGACTCGCCGCCCTCCAGCGAGAACCGCTTTTGCCCGACGTACTTGGTCTGCAGGAACGTCTCGAACGCCTCGGCCACGTTGAGTCGGCCGAGGATATGGAGCTGTTCTTCCCTGGTCGGCTTGTCGTGTGGCCGCTCGACCCGCTCCTGGATCCAGGCCCGCTCCTCGGGGTCCTGGATGTGCATGTACTCGATGCCGACCGTGCGGCAGTAGGAGTTGCGCAGCACGCCGAGGATGTCGCGCAGCTTCATGGTCGACTGGCCGCCGAAGCCGCCGGTGGCGAACTCGCGCTCCAGGTCCCACAGGGTCAGGCCGTGCTGGAGGACGTCGAGGTCGGGGTGGCGGCGCTGCTTGTATTCCAGCGGGTCGGTGTCGGCCATCAGATGGCCGCGGACGCGATAGGCGTGGATCAGCTCGTGCACCCGGGCGATCTTGGCGACGTCGTCCTCGTGGCTGGCCACGATGTCGGGCACCCAGCGGACCGGCTCGTACGGGATCCGCAGCGCCTCGAAGATCTCGTCGTAGAAGCCGTCGTCGCCGAGCAGCAGCTGGTGGATCCGGCGCAAGAAGTCGCCCGACTGGGCTCCTTGGATGATGCGATGGTCGTAGGTCGAGGTCAGCGTCATCGTCTTGCTGATCGCCAACCGGGCCAGCGTCTCGGGGGACGCGCCGGCGTACTCGGCCGGGTATTCCATGGCGCCGACCCCGATGATGGCGCCCTGGCCGGGCATGAGCCGCGGCACCGAGTGGACCGTGCCGATCGTGCCGGGGTTGGTGAGGCTGATCGTGGTGCCCTGGAAGTCGTCGAGCGTCAGCTTGTTTGCCCTGGCCTTGCGGATGACCTCTTCGTAGGCGGCCCAGAACTGGCGGAAGTCGAGGGTCTCGGCGGCCTTGATGTTCGGCACAACCAGCTGGCGCTGGCCGTCGGACCGCTGCAGGTCGATGGCCAGCCCGAGGTTGATTTGGGCGGGCCGGACCAGCAGCGGCTTGTCGTCGGCCCCGACGGCGTAGCTGGCGTTCATCTCCGGCATCGTGCCCAGCGCCCGGATGATGGCGTAGCCGATCAGGTGAGTGAACGACACCTTGCCGCCGCGGCCGCGCTTGAGGTGGTTGTTGATCACGATGCGGTTGTCGATGAGCAGCTTGGCGGGTACGGCCCGTACGCTCGTCGCCGTCGGCACCGCCAGGGTGGCCTCCATGTTGGCGACCGTCCGGGCGGCCCCCCCGCGCAACCTGGTCTCAACCGTGTCGGCCGGCACCTGGGGGG
>CALAED010000219.1 GCA_937891035.1 uncultured Thermomonosporaceae bacterium
CCGCTTGCCTATGCCCTCGATCCGCACCGCGATGTGCTCGGCGTCCACGCGGTCCACTTGGTCGGCTTGGTCGGCTTGGTCGGCTCGGTCGGCGCCCGGCATGAGGATCGCTCAGCCGCACTTGACGCCGGCCTGCTGCCAGGTGTCCGCGTCCACCATCTTGGTGGGGGCGAATACCTCGGCGGGCATGGCCTTGCCGTTCTTGAGCTTGTCGTAGATCGTCTGGACGGCCAGCCCACCGACGTCGTAGCCGTTGATGAACAGAGCCGCGCGCATGCCGGTGGTCTTGCCGGACTTCCAGTCCTTGCAGGCGAGGTTGGCGCCGAGGCCGACGCCGATGATGTTGGCGGCCGGGATTCCGCTGTTTTGCAACGCGGTCACCCCGCCCGAGACGTTCTCGTCGTTGCAGCCCCACACGATCCAGTTCTTGACCGACCGGTTGGCGGTGATGGTGGCCGCCACCTTGTTCTGCGCGTCCGGCGGGGTGTTGTCCGTCCCGACCTTGATGACCCGTACGTTCTGGCCAGCGGTCTGATCGAAGGCTTGTTGTGCCGCGACCACACGGTCCGTGCAGACGGTGATGTCCTGCTTCCACGCCGCGATGATCCGGGTCTCGGAGGCCTTCCAGCCGGCCTTCTTGAACTCCTCACCGGCGCGTTTGCCGACCTCCGTGCCCATCTGCCGGCCGCTGAAGCCGACCCGCGGAACGAGCTGACCCGGGTCGCACGATGCCGGGTCCGGCTTGTTCGTGCAGATCTGGTCATCGGAGGTGAGCAGCGTGACACCGGCGTCCTGGACGGTCCGCACCACCTGCGGCCCGACCGCGGGGTCGGGGACGACGATGATGATTCCGTTGGCCTTCTGCGCCACCGCTGTCTGCACCTGGCTCACCGCTTCGTTGGCGTCGTTGCCCAGGTCCACGACCTTGAGGTCGACGCCGAGCTGTCTGGCCTTGGCGCGGGCGCCGGCCGCCTCCGCGACGAAGTACTCCTGGTCGCCTTGTTTTTGCAGGTAGACGAGGGAGACCTTGCCGGTCACCCGCTCTTCGTCGCCGCCCGCGACGGACTCCTTGCCGGAGGAGCAGGCGGTCGCGCAGATGGCGACGGCGGCCCCGACCGCGACGAGGGTGCCCCGCCGCGCGCGCTTCCCGGTGGTGAACATGACTGGACCTCCGTGACGGGTGGGGTGCGAAGGAACCGTACGGCCGTGTGACACCACACCATGTCCGAAGATCGACACGCAGACAAGATCTATTCATAAGAAAATCAAATATGAATACAGCACCGGACCTGTGGGCGCGCCGGGACGCCGCCCCAGGTCGGGAGCAGCGGATCAGGCGAGCCCGGGGCGGATCAGCGGGACGCGGCTGGATCAGAGGGAGGCCGGTGGATCAGGGGAGGCCGGGGGAGTCCGTCCACTCCCACACGCGACGGCTGCCCGGCCCGGTTCACGCGGCGACTACCTCGGGTCTGGGATCCGAGGCTGGGTGGTTGTCGTGTCGCGCTTTCCGCGCGGCACGATGCCGTAGCGGATGAGGCTGTCGGCGGCGGCGATGATGGCCGCCTCGGCCGGGCGCGGGCTCCAGCCGAGTTCTCGCTTGGCCTTGTCCGCGCTGACCAGCATGGGGACGTCGTAGTAGGTCAGGGCCAACCGGATGGTGGCGTCGAACCGCGCGCCGATCCACGTCAGCCAGTACGGCAGCGTACGGGTCGGGACCCGGTAACCGCGGGGGCCGAACTCGGCGGCGAGGACCTCGGCGATCTCGCCCAGCCACAGGGTCGACGCGGCGCAGATGTACCGGTTGCCGGCGGCGGCCGGCGTTTCCATGGCGAGCCGGTGCGCGGCGGCCACGTCGCGGACGTCGACGACGGCGAAGCTGAGGCGAGGAACGCCCGGAAGCCATCGGGCCAGCAACTGGCGGACGGCCTCCATCGAGGTCGCGTGCTGGGCGCGCAACAGCGGGCCGACGACCATGCCGGGATTGATGGTCACCAGCTCCAGGTCCCGGTCGGCGGCGAACTCCCAGGCCGCCCGCTCCGCGAGCGTCTTGCTCTTGGGGTAGGGGGCGATGCGGTCGACGTTGGACCAGTCGGCCTCGGTGCGGACCTGATCGCCGTGCCCCTGCCCGTGCCCATGCCCGTTCACGATCGCGTCCATCGATGAGGTCAGCACCACCCGGCGGACGGTGCCGGCGTCCGCCGCCGCCCGCAACACCCGCAGCGTTCCATCGACGGCGGGCCGGATCAGTTCGTTCTCGTTCTTGGGCACGCCCGCCGGGACCGGCGAGGCCAGGTGCAAGACGCCATCGCAGCCGGCGACCGCCGCGGCCCAGCCCGCGTCGGAGTCGAGGCGGGCCGCGACGAATTCCAGCGAGCCTCCCGTTTGATCGGCGATCGCGCGGAGGTGCGCGACGTCGGCCGTGCGCGGATCGCGGACCGTGCCGCGTACGGCGTACCCATGCTGGAGCAGTTCGCTGACGCAGTGTCCGGCGATGAACCCCGTGGCCCCGGTGACCAGAATCCTGCGCTCCGCCACGCCGCCCGCCTCTCGTGAGGTTCTGGAAGCTCTATACGTCGCATAGCAATTTATTCACTGAACGCCTCGCGCGGCGCGGTTTCCGGGCATTGGATGGCGCTCGGGCGGGCGTTCTCGCCGTCGCGTACGGGGGGTGGGCGTCAACGCGTCACGAGCGCACCGGTGTTGTGGATGATCTTGCCGTTGACAATGGTCAGGACCGAGCTGAGCCGCTTGATCTCGTTCTCCGGCACGGAGAAGTAGTCGCGGTCCAGCACGACCAGATCGGCCAGCTTGCCTTCCTCGATCGAGCCGAGCTCGTCCTCCGCGCGAAGGAACCAGGCGTTCTCCCTGGTGAAGGCGCGCAGCGCCTCCTGTCGCGTGATCTGCTGCCCGGGGTTGATCAGCTGGCCCAGGGCGTTGACGCCGGTGACCGCGTACTGCATGTGCGGCCACGGGGTCATGGTCGAGATGTGTACGCCGTCGCCCTCGATGCCGGCCTTGACGCCGTGGTCGAGGATCGTCCTGAACGGCGCGCCGCCCGCGCCCGGCGTCCCGGTGATCCAGGTGAACGCGCGCATGGCCACCCCGGCGCCCAGCGCGTGCAGCCGGTCGAGGAGGTCCTCGGTCACGACCGGGACGTGGTGGACGATGTAGCGGTCACCGTTGATGCCGAACTCGGCGTCAACCTTCTCCCACGCGGAGACGACCTGGGTCAGCTCGTTGAGGTTGGCGACGGCGTTCTCGTTGCGCCAGCCGGCCTGGGCGACCAGCCGCTGCGCCTCGAACCACACGTCGCCCGCCGATATCGGCGCGGCCCACTCGCCGATGCCGCCGGTCCGCTGCATGTCGTCGCCGAAGAAGGTGAACTGGTTCCGCAGCCGTTCTCGCAGCTCTGGCAGCTGTGGGTCGTTTTGGTTGTGAAGGAAGTTGAACTCCATGCGAATGGTCGTCTCGCCATTCGCGTGCAGCCGCAGCAGCGGGTCGTACATCCGGTAGTGGTCGAGGTTGGACAGCAGCTGACCGGGGTGCAGCGGCCCGGGCGTCGGGAAGAGCACCTTGTCGCTGTGCGCGGTCAGGCCGACGCGGGCGGAGTACGCCATCATGTCCCGGCTGCTGCGCAGCTTGTCGTCGAACGTCTGCAGGCTGCGCAGGACGTACAGCGCGGTCGTCGCCGGCGTCACGGCACCGAACGCGCCGGCGGCGATGAACCCGTTGTCCGCCACGTTGATCTTGACGGCGTCCGGGTGCGGGAGCGGCCCGTCGTCGACGCCGTCGAAGAACCGCCTGCCGGTGCTGTTCGTGATGGCCGGGCCGGTGAAGTTCTGGTAGAGCAGCACGGGCCGGTCCGGCACGGCGTCGTCGAGTTCGGCGCGGGTCGGCAGTCGGCGTTCGGCCCATTGGTTCGGGTGCCAGCCGCCGAGCGCGGTGATCCACTGGCCGTCCGGGACGTCGGGGCGGCGGGCGGCCAGCAGCTCCTGGACGTCCGCGATGGATTCGGCCCGCTCGACGCCGGCGACATGGAACCCGGGCCGATTCGCCAGGCTCACCGAGTGGATGTGGCTTTCGATGACCCCGGGGATCGCCGTACGACCGCCCAGGTCGATGGTTGTGGCCGGCCCGCCGCCGCCGCTGCCGCTGCCGCCGCCCGGCCCCACGGCGGCGAACCGGCCACGCTCGATAAAGACTGAGGAGACGACGCGGTCGCGCCGGTCCATCGTGTGGATCTTCCCGTTGACCAGCCGGATGCGTTCGCCCGGCCGGCCGTCACCGTCACGGTCGCCCCGCTCCTTTGCCGCGCGATCGGCCGCGCTCGCCGGTCCTGCGGTCAGTCCGCCGAGCGCCAGGGCGGCCCCCGCCCCGGCTCCGGTCGCGAAGACGCTCCGGCGGGAGATGCCCTCGGCCGGCTTGCGCTCGCGGCCGTCGCCGGGACTGGGACTGGGGCTCATCGATCGACACCGCCTTCCCACGGTGGTCCGTACAGGAATGGGTGTGCCTCCATGGCGGGTAAAGGCTCACCGAACATGATGTTCAACATCGCTGTACAAATCAATCGTTACTGGACACCTTTGTGTGCACGGGTGGGCGCGCGGACCATCCGCGATGGGCTCACCGCACGACGATGTGTCGGAACTGACCCGCTTTGTCAAGAGTCGTAGTCAGGAGAGACCATCCGTACGGCGCGTGTTCGGAGGTGAGCGGGGTGACCACGGCGGACGCGTTACATCAGACGATCGTCTGCGTGGACGTCGAGCGGTTCGGTGCCTCGGACCGGAGAGACTTCCATCGCCTCGACGTGCGGGCGGGCTTGTACAAGGCGGTGCGCGCGGCGCTCGCCCGGTCCGGGGTCTCCTGGGACGCCTGCGAGGACGCGGATCGGGGCGACGGGGTGCTGTTGATCGTGGCTCCGCACGTCCCGACGAGCCGCCTGGTCATACGGTTCCCGCGGGCGCTCGCCGAAGAGCTCGAAGAACACAACCGGACCGCCGATCCCCAGACCGCCTTCCGGCTCCGCGTGGCCGTTCACGCGGGAGAACTCGTGCACGACGACAAGGGTGTGGTCGGCGCGGCCGTGAACTTCACCTTCCGGTTGCTGGACGCCGACGCGGCGCGGGCGGCGCTGCGCGGCTCGCCGGGGAACCTCGTGCTGATTACGTCGGATCGGGTGTTCGAGGAGATCGTCCAGCAGCACCGCGACGGGGATCCGGCGGCCTATCGGCGGGTCAGGGTGGCGGAGAAGGAGACCACGACCGACGCCTGGATCTGCCGGCCGGACGCGCCGTACCCTCCAGGCCCCGACCGCGGGTCGCAGTTCGACGACCGGCCGCTGCGTCACCGGGAGTTCGAGCGCGACTATCTCGCCCACGTCGCCCGCACGCTGGACACGCTAGAGCTGTTCGGCGTGGCCAGGGGCCGAGTCTCGCGCGGCTACACCTATGCGGACGCCTACATACGGCTCGCCGTCGCGCGCGCGGACCGGCAGCGCGCCGCCGCCGATGAGGAGCTGACTGGAGCCGGCCTTGACGTGCTGACCGCGTTCGAAGAAACCCCGCGGGTGCTGCTGCGCGGCGGCGCCGGCGCCGGAAAGACGACCTTGATGCGCTGGCTGGCCGCGGTCGTCGCCGATGACTCGGGTGAGGAGGTCACCGGTCGCGGGTGGCGCGGCGCGGTCCCGTTCTTCCTCCCCCTGCGGCGGGTGGCCGAGACCGAGCTGTTCGTCCCGGAGGAACTCCTGCGGGTCATCTGGGACACGATGGCCGACCGGGCCCCGGCCGGCTGGGCGACCGCCCTGTTCCGCAACGGGCGGGCGCTGCTGCTGGTGGACGGGATCGACGAGGTGCCGAGCGCGCGGCGCGCCGAGGTGCGGGACCGGCTGAAGGCGCTGGTTTCGACATACCCCAAAGCCCGTTGCGTGGTGACGACCCGGCCGTTCGCCGTCGCTGAGGACTGGCTGGAAGGTGCCGGGTTCGTCCAGTACGACCTGTTGCCGATGAGCGCCAACTCCACCCGCGACTTTCTGTCCCGCTGGCATGCCGTCGCCGCCGAGAACGAAGGTGACGAGGCGACGCGGCGCTGGCTGCGCGAGTGCGAGGAACGGCTGGCCGGTTTGCTGTCGGCCCGACCGGAGCTGCGCCGGCTCGCGGCGACCCCGTTGCTGTGCGGCCTGCTGTGCGCGCTGCATCAAGACCGCAACATGCATCTGCCGCAGGATCGCAAGAGCCTGTACGACGCCGCCCTCGACCTGCTGCTCGTCCGCTGGGACGAGCAGCGAGAGCTGCGCCCGGGCGAGCCGTCGCTCAGCAAGGAGGAGCTCTTGGTGCTCCTGCAGCGGTTCGCGTATTCGTTCGTCGAGGATCAGCGCGTCCTGCTGGATCGCCGGGAGGCGACGCCGCGCATCAATGACGGCATGCACGGACTGCGCTCGCAGGCCGTCGACCCGGGCGCCGTCTTGCAGCACATCTTGGAACGAACCGGATTGCTGCGCGAGCCGTACCGCGACCAGATCCAGTTCGTGCACCGCACCTTCCGTGACTATCTGGCCGCCAAAGAGATCGTCGAGGCGGGCGACTTGGACCTCCTCGTCGAGCACGCGCATCAAGACGACTGGCATGACGTCGTGGTGATGGCCGTCGCGCACGCCCGGCCCCGGGAGCGCGACCGGATCCTGCGCGGCCTGCTGGGCGGCAATGCCGCGGCGGACGAGGACGACCGGGTGCGCGACCGGCTGCGGCTGGTGGCCGCCACCTGCCTGGGGCAGGCGGATGTGGTGGGCGACGACGAGGTGCGCGACCTGGTTCAGCGGGCCGCCGCCAGGCTCATTCCGCCGCACACCGCCGAGGCGGCGGACTGGCTGGCCAGGGCCGGGTCATTCGTGCTTGAGCTATTGCCGGGTCCGGAGGGTCTTTCGGACGCGCAGGCCGCGTACGTCGTCCGCACCGCAGCCATGATCGGCGGTGAGCAGGCGCGCGAGACGATCGCCAGGTTCACCAGCGTCGAGGAATCGGTGGTGATCGACGAGCTACTCCGGGCGTGGCGGCTGTCGGAGAACCCGGCGGACTACGCGCGCGCCGTGCTCGCCGAGGTCGATTTCGGCGATCGGCTCCTCGACGTCCGCAGCCGCCGCCGGGCCGAGCAGCTGAAGTACCTGAACCGGCTGACCAACGTGCAGTTCAGGGGCGATCTGACCCCGCTCGACTCGCTCGCCGCGATTCCCAATCTGCGGCGCCTGAGCCTGATGGCCAACGAGGTGCTGCGGGACCTGTCGCCGCTCACCGGGTGCCGGTCGCTGCGGACGCTGGCGCTGACCAGATGCCCGCTGGTGGAGAACTTCGCGCCGCTGGCCGGGGGCTCCGTCGAAGAGCTTGAGCTGCACCAGATGACGCGGGTGCGGTTTGGCACGTTGAGCGGAGTGCGGTTGCGTGGCCTGCGCGTGCGGGACCGCACGTTGGCCGGCGGTCTGCATCCGCTGCCCGCCGACCTGCCGTTGCGTGCGCTCGCGGTCGTCAACCGAGCCGAGGAGCGCAATCTGCGCGGCATCGAACGCTGGCCCGGCCTGGAACGGGTGTCCGTCTTCGGCGTCCCCGACGCGGATGAGGTGGCCGCCCTCGCCGCGCTGCCGAACCTCCGGCGGCTCCGTGTGCGCGAGCCGAAGTCGGCGGGTGACCTCGCTCGCCTCGAGCCGCTCGCCTCTCTTCGGGAACTCACCCTCACCCCGGGCCAGGGCCCGTTCGCCGCCGACCAGATGCGCGCCGCCGTCCGGCGGGTGCTCCCCGACGTCACCGTCCACATCACCTCGCCAGGAACGATGTAGACGATTCGCCCCGTCCGTGCGCAGCACGGGTGGCTCGGCGGATAGGCCTGCGCGGCCGGGGCGTCTTCGATCATCCGGCGTGGCGGCGGGCGACGGCGCTGGTCGCGGCCTACCGCCACACCGAGGCCTTCGCGGGCGACTCCAGCGGCTCATCCACGCCTTCACCGACTCCGCCACGCCCCGCCGCGACCTCGACGCAGGTTAAGAAAGTTTGACATCGTGTCCACATCGCTTTACATTGCCCGGGAGATGTCAAATTTGTTTCACATCGGGAGCGGGACGTGGCGTACGAAGAAAAGCGGGCGTGGATCATGCTGGTCGTCTCGGTATGCGCGTACGCGGCGTACCTGATCATCATCGTGGGGCGGGCCGGCCCGACGCCGCTCGCCGAGCTGTCATATGAGTCGACGCTGCTATGGAGCATCGGCGTCGCGATCGCGGTGCAGATCGGGCTCGGCGTCATCGCCGGGCTCGGCTCGCCGAAGGCCAGGAAGAAGGATCAGCGCGACCGGGAGATCGGCCGGCTGAGTGAGTACATCGGCCAGTCGTTCGTCGTCATCGGCGGGGTGGCGGCGCTGCTCATGGCGCTGGCCGAGCTCGACTACTTCTGGATCGCGAACGTGATCTACCTGACGTTCGTCTTGTCGGCGGCCCTCGGTTCCGTGGCCAAGATCTTCGCCTACCGCCGGGGCTTCCAGTCATGGTGAAACCCACCAAGGTCACCAACTCGATCCGCGCCCTGCGCTTCGCGAACGGCCAGATGACGCAGGCCGAGCTGGCGGACCGCATCGGCGTGACCCGGCAGACCATCATCGCCATCGAGCAGGGGCGCTACTCGCCGTCGCTGGAGATGGCTTTTCAAATCGCCCGGGTGTTCAAGGTGCCTCTCGATGAGGTGTTCCAGTACCCGGACAGTCAGGGGGAACCGCAATGAAGGCCATCGTCCACGACACCTACGGCTCACCCGACGTGCTGGCGCTCAAAGACATCGACCGGCCCGTGCCCGAGCGCAATGAGGTGCTGGTCCGCGTGCACGCGGCCGGCCTGCACGTGGGCGACTGCTTCGGCGTACGGGGGAGGCCGCTGCCGATCCGCCTGGTCACCGGCTTGGTCAAGCCGCGCCGCGGCATCCCGGGACACGACGTGGCCGGCATGGTCGAGGCGGTCGGCTCCGACGTCACCTTGTTCGAGCCCGGCGCGGAGGTGTTCGGCGGATGCACCGGCTCGTGCGCCGAGTACGTGTGCGTACGACAAGACCGGCTCGCCCCCAAACCGGACGGCCCCACCATGGAGCAGGCGGGGGCGATGCCGACCTCAGCCGTCACCGCCCTGCGCGCGCTTCGCGACGTCGGCAAGGTGAAGTCGGGCCGGCAGGTGTTGATCAACGGCGCGTCGGGCGGTGTGGGCACCTTCGCCGTGCAGATCGCGGCGTCGTACGGGGCTGAGGTGACCGGCGTGTGCGGCCCGGCCAACGTGGCCCTGGTCCGCTCGCTCGGCGCTGACCACGTCATCGACTACACCCAAGAGGACTTCACCGCCGGCGAGCGCCGCTACGACGTGATCCTCGACAACGTGGAAAACCGCTCCCTGGCCGAGTGCAGACGCGTGCTCACGCCCACCGGCACCTTGATCCTCAACAGTGGCACCGGCGACGGCAGCCTCCTCAAGCCGCTCGTGCTGTCCCCGTTCATCCGGCAGAGTCTGCGGCGGTTCGTCGCGGTCCCCAATCATCGAGACCTGGCCACGCTCACCGAGCTCATCGAGGCCGGCAAGCTGCGGCCCGTTGTCGAACAGACCCTCCCGCTGGCCGAGACCGCGACGGCTCTGCGACACATCGAGACCGGCCATGCCCGCGGCAAGGTCGTCATCACACTCTGACGATGACGCGGTGCTCGGGAGGGGTGTCCTATCGTCGATCCGTGATCGTTTACCCCCCGCCCACGCGTGGCCTGTACCGGCTCAACCACCGATCGCTCCCGAGATAGAGCCTCGCACGTAGTGACGCTGGAGGAGGAGGAACAGGATCAGACACGGCATCGCCATGATCATGACGCCCGTTTGGAGCACGCCGCTGAAAGTACTGTTCGTGATGCCGGCGACCGCCACCGGCAGGGTGAACTTCGCGCCGTCGTTGAGCAGGATCAGCGGCGCGAGGAACTCGTTCCAGGAGGCGAGGAAGGCGAACAGGCCGACGGTGATGAGCCCGGGGCGTACCGCCTGCAGCAGCACGCGCACCAGCGCCTGGAACGTGCCGCAGCCGTCGACGAGCGCCGCCTCCTCCAGCTCGC
>CALAED010000220.1 GCA_937891035.1 uncultured Thermomonosporaceae bacterium
GCGACGAACGCGGCGTCGTCGACCTCGTCGCGCTGGGCTTGGGCGGTCAGCGCCGGAGGCACGGTCAGGGACATGAGGGTTCTCCTGTCGTAGGTGTGGGATCGGACTGCCGTCTCGACGCGGGCAAGGCGGATCATCGTGCGGTCGACCGCAGGCCGTACCGGCCACCGAACGAGTCGACGGCCGGACGGGATGAGGTGGGACGACGGCGGGCTCGGTCGAATGACCGGTCGGTTGAGCAACCGCCGGCACGTCACCCATTCACACCTCTCAGCACGGTTTCCATTTCCACAAAGTTTGAGCAGGCGATGCAACGCCGGGCCGTCGCTCTGCCACGACGGATACCTCCTGGTCACGACGCAGGCGATCAGCATTCCTTCGGCCCCCCTCCCGGCGTCAGCGGGATGAACTCGGCCTGGCGGTCGGGCGCGGCGAGCGACGGAAGCGCGTGCGGCCCGAGCACGAAGTCGGGGTCGATCTGGCCGCTCAGGTCATGTCCAGTGGCCTGATTGGCCCAGGCGGCGGCGTTCTTGAGGTGAAACTCAACTGCTTGGCGGGTGTAGGTGGTCCAGTCCTTATCGCGGCCGTCGACGGCGGCGCGCATGATGGTCAGCACGACGCGGTCGGCCTCGCTGAGATCGTCGAGTGCGAACGGCCGGCCCTGCTCCATCGCGCGCACGGCGGCGGACTGACCGAAGCAGCACAGCAGGGCGGTGCCGATGTGTTCGCGCAAGAAGGCGACATCGTCCTCGCCGTGCACTTTGTTGCCCACGACCGCGATGGCGACCCCGTAGTCGGCCGCGTAGTCGGTGTACTGCCGGTAGACCGACACCCCCTTACGGGTGGGCTCGACGACGAGGAACATCAGGTCGAATCGAGTGAACAGCCCCGAGGCGAAGGTGTCGGCGCCGGCGGTCATGTCGACCACCACGTATTCGCCCCGCCCGTCGATGAGGTGGTTGAGGTAGAGCTCGACCGCGCCGGTCTTGGCGTGGTAGCACGCCACCCCCAGGTCCTCTTCGTCGAACGGGCCGGTCACCATCAGCCTCGCCCCCGGCGCCGCGTCGCCCACGTCAACGGCCAGGCCCCCCTGGATCGGGTCGTCGCCCCCGACGCGCAACAACCGTGAGCCGCGGCCGGGCGGGGTCGTCTTGACCATCTGGTCGGCGGAGGAGATGCGCGGGTTGTCGCCGCGCAGATATTCCTTGATCTTGGTCAGGTGCTCGCCCAACGCCGGGATCGCCGCGGCCTGGTCGTCGCCCAGTCCCAAAGCGACGGCGAGGTGCTGGTTGATGTCGGCGTCGATGGCCATCACCGGCGCCCGGCTCGCCGCCAGGTGCCGTACGAACAATGCCGACAGCGTCGTCTTGCCGCTGCCGCCCTTGCCCACGAACGCGATCTTCACTGCTGCCTCCCCTTATGGACGGCCGCCGTCGCGCCGTCATGGAACGTAGTAACGAGGTTTGGCCGCCCGGGTCAGCCGCACCAGGGGTCGGCGTACCTGTGGACAACCCGGATCGAGCATCCACAGGTTATCGAATACGAAAACCGTTTTCATATCAACATGCGCGACACCGCCGCGTCGTCCGGTGTCGGGTGGATGGAGTCGGCCGAGGGGCCGCGCCGCAGGGCGCGCGGACGCGCGGCGGACGCGCGGCGGACGCGGGCAGGCGGGCTACCCGGCGACGAGGCGGGGCCGGCCGGTCAGCGGCGTTCGCGGGCGCAGTCTGGGCACAGCCCGAAGATCTCCACTGTGTGGTCGACGTCGACGAAGCCGGCCTCGCTGGCGACCCGTTGCGCCCAGTGCTCAACCGCGCGGCCTTCGACTTCGACGCTGCGCCCGCAGGCGCGGCACGTCACGTGGTGATGATGGGCGCTGGTCTCGCACCGCCGGTACAGCGTCTCGCCGCCCTGGTCGCGGATGGCGTCGACCTCGCCGTCTTCGGCCAGCACCTGCAGGTGCCGGTAGACGGTCGTGAGCCCGATGCGCTGGCCACGGCGGCGCAGCTCGGCGTGGATGTCCTGGGCACTGGAGAACGCGGGCAGATCGCCCAGCACGGCGTTCAGCGCCTCCGCTTGCCGCGTGCCCCGCACTCGTGTACCCCGACCGGGTGGTTGTGAAGACATGACGGCACTCCGGCAGATCCGCATCACGAGGCATCGTGATCAAGGCGTGCGATGGGGTCGCCCCCCGGGTCCCCTGCACGGTATCAACAGCAATCGACCGGGCGAACCCGCGCCACCCGAACGCCCGCCGGCCGGCCCGGCGCCCGATACGCCGGCGGTGGCCCGGTGGTAGGCCGACAGCCGCCGCACACCCCGCACGGCACGGTCCGCCGTGGGGCGAAGTCGGCGGGGGCGCCGGCGTGGATCAATGTCGGCCACCCCCCGGGGGTTGAGGCCGGCCGGAAGATCAGGACGTGGCTGGTATGACCTCGGCGACGAGCCGCTCCAGCTGTACGGCCAGATCGGTCAGCGGATGCACCAAGATCATCTCGGCGCCCGCGTCCGCCACCGCGCGCAGCCCGCGTACGCAGTCGGCCGGCGTCCCCGCCACCGCGGCCGATTCGAGGCGGCGCCCGGCGTCACCGTAGAGCGCGACCAGCCCGGCGGCCATCTGCTGCCGGGCGCGCGCCGCGTCGTCGTCCACGGTGATGTAGACCCGTTTCGCGATGCCGAAACCGCCCGGATCGCGGCGCTGCTCGTCGAGTTCCCGCCGTACGATCGCGACCTGGCCGGCGAAATCCTCGGTCGTCGCTGACCCCCCACCGATAAAGCCGTCGCCGTGCCGGACCGCGCGGCGCAACGCGGCCGGCGCTCGGCCGCCGAACCAGACCGGCGGGTGCGGCTTTTGGACCGGCTTTGGCTCCATTGCCGCGCCTTCCAGCCGCCAAAACCGCCCGGCGAAATCGACCTTGGGCTCGGTCCACAGCGCCTTCATCAGCCGTAGCCCCTCGGTGAACCGGGTGATCAAGCCGTCGTCGGGATCGACCTCGAAGGCGGAGAACATCCTGCTCCGGCCGCCGGTGCCGATGCCCACGTCAAGGCGGCCGCCGCTCACTTGATCGAGCGTGCTCAGGCTCTTGGCCAGGTGAACGGGGTTGTGCACCGAGGTCACCAGCACGGCGCAACCCAGCCGCATCCGGTCCACGCACGCGGCCGCGTACGTCATCGTCTCAATCGGGCCCAGCACCGGGGCCGGGCCGAGCACCTGCTCAACCGTCCACGCGCTCTCGAAGCCGGCGGCCTGCGCGCGAGCCAGAAAGTCACGGAACGCGACCGGATCGAACGCGCCGCCATCGACGAACTGCGGAATGCAAATCGACCACCGCACATCCCGACCCTACAAGCAGCCCGCCGCATTGAACACCGGCGGTGTGGATGATCAGCTCATTCAACACCGAATTCCAAATTGGCGCCTTCCTGCGATTAGTGTCATCGCGATAAAGCAAATAGCACCGTCTGGAGCGGAAATCCCGCCGTCTCGCCGCCCCGTTCTCATCCCCCGCCGGTGCCGGGCGCACCGCCCGCACCGCCCACACCGCCCACCTTGGTCGCGTTCGTCGCGCTTGCCGGGGCGACTCCGAGCGGCCTGAGCGCCGGCATGACGTGGGCGGCGAACAGATCCATGCTGCCGATGACCCGCTCGTGCGGCATGTCTCCCAGCGCGAACAGGGCGATCAGCTGGCCATAACCGAGTTCGCTTTGCAGTTCGCCCAGGCGGTTGGTGACCGTGGTCGGGCTGCCGACGACCACCTGCCCCTCGTCCAGCAATTCCTCGTACGACATCTTCCCGAGGGGCTTGTTCCGCGCCATCAGCACACCGCGCATCGACGACGGCGTCATGTAGCCCGGCGGGAGCACGATCTCGGGACCTTGCTTGAGGCCCTTGCGGAACAGCCAGTACACGTGCTGCCTGGCCTCGCGGTGCGCGCGTTCGTCGGTGTCGGCGACGTACACGGGCACCGAGAACGCGATCTTCTCCGGGTCGGGCGGGTGGCCAAGCTCTTCGGCCACCTCTCGGTATTTGTCGAACCAGCGGCGGATCACCCGCGCCGGGGAGTACACCGACATGAGCGTGTAGCCGCGCTCGGCCACGAATTTGATCGTTTCGCTGCTGCCGGCGGCCGGGATGTAGATCGGCGGATGCGGTTGCTGGAGCGGCCGGGGCCAGATGTTGACATAACGGTACTCATAATTGGGGCTGATCCACTGGAACATCTCGTCCGACGTCCACGCCTTGATGATCAGATCGTGGGCCTCATTGAACCGGTCGCGTGACCGCGTCGGATTGACGCTGTGCGCGAAATACTCCCACCCGATCCCGCGAACGAACCCCGAGACCACGCGCCCGCCGGTGAGGTGGTCGAGCATCGCGATCTCTTCGGCCACCCGCAGCGGGTTCCCGCGGATGCCGATCGCGTTGCCGAGGACCATGATCTGGGAGCGCTCGGTACGGCGGGCGAGCGCGGCGGCCATGATGTTGGGCGAGGGCATCAGCCCATAGGCGCTTTGGTGGTGTTCGTTGACGGCGATCCCGTCGAAGCCGATCTGCTCGGCGTACTCCAGTTCATCGAGATAGCGGTGATAGAGACGATGCCCGAGCGCGGGGTCGAAATGCTTGTTGGGGAACGTCAGCGACGGCGAGGAGTACGCCTCGTCGAAGTCGTCCGGCAGGTACGGATAGGGCATCAGGTGGAAGTAGGTGAATTTCATCGGTTCGCCGCCTTCTCCGTGGTGTCCGCGGCGCCCGACGGGTTCCGGGCGAGGAAGTCGGTGACGAGGTCGGCGAAGGCCGCGGGACGTTCGAAATACATGGCGTGGCCGCAGTCGTCGACCACGGCGAACTCGGCGTTCGGGATCCGCTCGGCGTAGCGGTGGCCGTGCGCGATCGGGATGAGCCGGTCGTCCGCCGACCAGGCCACCAGCGTCGGCGCGGTGATGCGATGCAGCCGGCGCTCCAGCTTCGGGTTGCACAGGAACGGCGTCCACGAGAACCGGGCGAGCGCGGTCGCGTCCCGATAGGCGGTCAGCACCGCGTCGACGTCGGGCTCGTCCGCCATGGCGCCGGCGGCCTTCGCCGGGTCGTGGTAGAGCGCGCCGACGATCTGCTCGGGCGTCATGATGAACAGGTCGGCGATGGGGTGGTCGGGCATCCGCAGCCCGGCCGGAGCCAGCAGCACCAGCGAACCGATCAGGTGCGGCGCGGCGACGGCGAGCTCGGCGGCCAACCAGCCGCCGAACGACGCCCCCACGACGTGCGGCCGCGCCAGGCCCAGCCGGTCGATCACGTCCAGGTAGTGATAGACGAGATCGTCCATGGCCTCCACCTCGGGAAGGTCGCCGGAACGGCCGAACCCCGGGTGGTCCGGCGCGTACACCTCGTGCCGGCGGGCCAGCAATCGGTGGAACTCCAGCCATTGGCCGGCGCCGCCGGCCGCGTGCAAGAACAGCAGCGGCCGCCCCGTGCCGCCGCGGAACACATGGACCCGGCCCCCTGGAAAGTCGAGATACTCCTGCGTCGGGGTGTCGATCTGTCGCGCGCCCGCGTCGCTCGTCACCCGCCACCTCCTCCATCGGGACCCGGCACCACCCGAAGCTAAAAAACGCGCGGCCCGGCGACGAGCCGCTTTCCGCACCGGCGAGCCACATCCCGCAAACGTCCGGCGGCAGATCGCCGGAGTCGGCCGGGGGTCGCCGAAGGCCGTCCGCGGTCGCCCGCGGATGACGCGACTTGACTTAGGCGCGTTGACATACCGATGCTGCAAGCCACCCGTCATGCGGACGGCCTTCCGGTCGTGGAGGTGGCGATGAGCGCGCCGTCGGTGCTCATGAACGACGAGCCGGCACGGCACAACCCTGCGGCGGAAGCAGGTGCGCTCCCCCATCCCCAGCTGGTCCGCACCCGCGACCCGTACGAGGCCAGGGTCCGGACGCAGCGGTTCCTCAACTGCTCGCACCGGATGCGGGTGCTCGATCGCGACGAGCCGTTCTTCGCCCGCGTCGACTACCGCTCACTCGGCGGTCTCGGCCTGATGACCTCGACGTACGGCCCGGCCGTCGCGATCGGCTGCGCACCGCCGATTCCGTGGGTCACCGTCAACTTCGTCGCCGGCGGGGCCATGCTCATCGAGGACGGCGGCACCGCCGCGGTCGCGGACGCGAACAACGCGGCCGCGTTCTGTTTCCACGAAGACCTCGACATGCGCTGGGCCCCGGGGCTGCGGCAGCTCATGCTCACCATCGACAAGGAGAGCATCGAACGATATCTGCAAAACCTGCTCAACGAGCCGCTGCGCCACCCACTGCGGTTCGAGACGCGCATCGACCTCCGCGGCAGCGCCGGCCAGGGCATCGCGGCCGCCGTGCAGACGATGCGCCGCGCCCTCACGTTGTGCGGCAAGGCCGGCCCGCCGCCCGTGCTCGCCGCGGAGATCGAGCACGGCATCCTCACCTCGCTGTTGCTCGGGCAGCGGCACAACTACACCGACGCCATCTTCTCCGCGCGGACACTGCCCGCGCCGCGGGTCGTACGCCGCGTCGTCGAACTCGTCGACTCCGCGCCGCAGACCGCGTTCACCGTGGCCGACCTCGCCGCGTACGCCGGCGTCAGCGAACGTTCGCTGCACGCGGCCTTCCGCCGGCAGCTCGGCACCTCCCCGATGGCCTACGTTCGACGGCGGCGGCTGGAGCAGGCCCATGACGAGCTCCTGCGGCTCGATCCGGCGAACGGGGCCAGGGTCACCGACGTGGCACTGCGGCACGGGTTCGCCCACACCGGGCGCTTCGCCGCCGCCTACCGGGCCCGCTTCGGCGAACCGCCCTCCGCCACCCTCCGCCGCCTACGCCGGTTATCCCGGTTATCCCGGTTGTCCCCGTCCGTCGCGCCCACGTGCGGTCGGCGGGTCTCGATCTGCCTCCCTCGTTCTTCTCGTCCGTGTCGGGGAGATTCGTGACGTACGCCAAAATTGCGGCGTGCTAGTGCTGTGGGACATCGACCAAACCCTCATCGAAGTCGGCCCGACGACGCGGAACGCCTATGCCGCCGCGTTCCGCAAGGTCGCCGGCCGGGAGCTGGAGCGGACCTGGCGGTTCGACGGCCGCACTGAGCTGGCCGCCGCCACCGAGGTCCTCGGCGGCCACGGGCTCGATCCGGCGACCGGCCTGCTCGACCGCTTCCTGGAGACGCTGGTAGTCGAGTACGAGACGCGCGCCGAGGAGCTTGCCGCGACCGGGCGCGTCCTGCCCGGCGCGGCCGATGCGCTTGCCGCCGTCGGTGCGATGGCGAGCCAGTCCGTGCTCACCGGCAACCTGTACCGGCTGGCGGTGCTGAAAATGACCGTGTTCGGGCTGGCCGACCACGTCGACTTCCGCGTCGGCGCCTACGGTGACGACGCGTACGAGCGCACCGACCTGCCCGCCTTCGCCGTCGCCAGGGCCGCCGAACACTTTGGCGTCCGGCACACCGGGACGGAGGTCGCCATCATCGGCGACACCTACCGCGACATCGCGGCCGGCCGGGCGATCGGCGCCAGGACCATCGGCGTGGCGACCGGCTATACCGGCGCGGACGCGCTGCGGGCGGCCGGAGCCGACGTCGTGCTGCCCGACCTCAGCGACACCGGCGCGCTCCTGTCGGCCCTCACCCACCCGCGCTGAGCGCGCTCTTCCCCGTGCCAGCGGGCTCCGCAAGCCCGCAGGCTCGCAGTGTGCACGGAACGACAACCGATGTGCACGCGACACCGATTAACCCCTTCGATGCGCGAGTAGGACTGGAATCGGCCGCGGTCCGCACGTGAAGGGGTGTAAGCCCAGATGGCGATCGAATTGCACGACGCCAACCTGCAAAAGGCCAGAGCAGAACTCGCCCGGCTGAGCCAGGCGCTGGCGGCCCTTCAGATCACCCAGGTCGGCGGCGACGCCGTCGGCCTCGACCCGGTGACCGGGACGCTGGCCTGGATCGATTGGGACGAGGCGCGGCTGCGGCCGTCGGTGGAGGCGCTCGGTGCCGCGCAGCGGTCGGGCACGGCGATCGGCGAGTTCACCACCGGGATCGAGGTCGTCGAATCGGCTCGCGACTCCGCCATGGACATGTGGAAGGGCGACGCGGCCAACGTCTTCCGGGCCTACTCGAACGTCGTGTTGGACAACTGCCGGAAGATCGTTCCCGAGCTCGATGCGATGCGCAGGACAATCTCGGAGGCCGACGGGGGCGAAGACAGCGTTCCGGGAGGCATGAAGGAACGGACCAAGGCCGTCTGGAAGGCGGCGGCCGCGATCGCCGACGATCCGCAGACGCGCAGGGGCATCGACGCGGTGCTGCACCGCGGGGAGAACGGAACCTCCCTCGCGGACGGCCGGTTGCTCCTCCTGGACGCCATCATCCAGCTCAAAGACAGGGTCACCGCGCAGATCGAGCGGATCGACGATGACGTGACCCCGCTGGTCTCCAGGCACGTCCGGGTCATCGAGCAGCGAAATCCCGAGCAGACCCCGACGCAGCCCAAGTCGGGCTTCGAGATCAGGCTGTCCGAGGCAAGGAAGGTGGCGACCGCCATGAGAATGGGGATCGCCGACATGGTCCGGGCAAAGAGGCTGCTCGACCAGGTCTGGGCCGTGCCGAACTGGACCTTTGGCACCTCGGCCAACGCGACCACGCTGCTCAAGACCTGGCAGAAGGCGGTCACCTACCGCGCCAACGAGCTGCATCGCTGCATCAAGTGGGTCGAGGGGATGTACGGCGGGATGTCCGCGACATTCCATCTGTATTCGATCATAGAGTTCCAGACGAACGAGGCCGTCGGCCGGATTCTCAACGCCGACCTCGAGCGGCAAAAGCTCCACGACTACTCGCAGGAGAGGATTCCCACTACCAGCGACGGCGGCCTCGTCCTGCCTCCCCACCTGAACTCCTATCTCAAGGAGGAGATCGCGGCACTCCACTCGGGCAAGTGGGATGGCGTGGGAAATCCCCCACGCATCCCGCCGAATCTTCCCGAAGACCTTCCCATGGGCCCGCCGGCGGCGAACAAGGGCGGACCGCCCAAGCCCGGCGGGTAAGCACCCGCGACCCGCGACCTATCGGCTACGCCCGGTCCGCGGTGACGCCCGTGTCGTCGATGCGGTCGTGCCGGACACCGGTGTGGGTGTCGGTGTCGCGGCCGGCGGCTGGGAGTGCTTTGGGCAGGGCGGTGTAGACGGTTGCGGGGGTGGCTCGGTGCGGCAGCGACCGGTGCGGTCGCTGGTAGACGGTGAAGCGGTCGATCATCTGCTGCAGGTCGGCGATGGTGGCGGATTGGCTGGGCTGGGCGCGTAGCCATTTGTTGATCGACTGCTGGAATCGTTCGACCTTTCCGCAGGGTCGGCGGACGGCCTAGCGGTGAATTCTAGTCGGGCGTGTCGCGCATGAGCGTTTCGACGCGGATACGCAGTTGAGGTGAGCGAGGATCGTTGGACTCTTCCAAAATTTGCAGAGCCTGCCGTAGCGATTCGACGGCAGCATTAAGCTACCCTGACTTGTAAAGCAATTCTCCGACGGCCTGTAGGGTTTGCCCCTCGCCCACTCGGTCACCGGTCTCTCGATGGATGGCGAGCGCCTGCAAGGTAGCAGTCGAGGGACTCATCGATTTGCTGTAGTTCGGCGTGCGCCGCACCCAAGTCATCCAAGGCTACACCCTGGCCTTGTTTGTCACCTATCTCTCGATTGGTGGTTCGGCCATCTGCTCCTAGGAACGCTGCTCGCCGCGTTCGTCGCTGGTCATACCTCGCAACACGTGGTTACCGCGTCGTCCAGTTGACAGCCGTCACCGAAGACGAACGCCGGGCCGAGCGTCAGTCCGTCCTCGACCGCATCCACAATGCGGCGCGCTTCGACTGGGTATGCCTGAATCAGTGCTATCAATTTGGTCATGTTGTTGGCCTTCACATGCAGCATGGCGCGATCCAGCGTGCAAGTCACATCTTCTCATTTCGATTGAGACGAACCATTTGTCAGTCGCAGGTTGCATGCCTTTATGGAGTGTTGCTCCTCGGGAATTCACACCAGACGACCTGGGCCGTGTCGCGGTTCAGGTAGCTGCCCCAGCGAGCGGAGACGGCGGCGACGATCATCAAGCCACGACCCTCTTCTGCCGCCT
>CALAED010000221.1 GCA_937891035.1 uncultured Thermomonosporaceae bacterium
GTGGCCGGCTGGTAGTAGCTTCCCGCGCCGGCCAAGGTCCCGTAGAAGCGATCAAACCCGCGCCGGGTCGGCCACGCGTCGCCGGGCCGGCGCAGCTCACTGGACATATGCCACTTGCCGGACAGGTAGCTCCGGTAGCCGGCGGGGCGCAGGGCCTCTGCGATCGTGACGCACGAATCGTTGAGCGTGCCGGGGTAGCCGTCCGGCGAGTCGTCGTAGTTGAGGATGCCGATGCCCGTCTGGTGCGGATGGAGCCCGGTGAGCAGCGAGGCGCGGGACGGGCTGCAGCGCGCCGTGTTGTAGAACTGGGTCAGCCGGACCCCGGAGGCGGCGAGCCGGTCGAGATTGGGCGTCGCCACCTCACCTCCGTAGCAGCCGATGTCGGAAAAGCCCATGTCATCGGCGAGGACGAGGACGATGTCGGGCTTGGTCACGCTTGTCTCCAGGAGGGGCTCGCGGTCGACGGCTGAGGTTGCCTGGCCGGGACTTCGTCCGCCGGATCGTCGCCGCGCCGCCGGGACATCTGGTCGCCGCCGCCCCGCCGGGACATCTCCGGGGTGAAGGCCAGCGCGACCAGCGCGATGGCGGCGCCGATCATCGTGTACAGCGCGACGGGCCACGATGCGCCGTCGGAGGCGCTCACCAGGGCGATGGCGACGGCCGGGGCGATCGCCCCTGACGGCAATACGCCGATCTGGTAGACGATGGACATTCCCGAATAGCGCACTCGCGTCGGATAGAGCTCGGCGAAGAATGCGGCCTCCGGGCCGAACATCGTGCACGCGCCGAGCGCCCAGCCGATGATGATCCCGGTCCACACGAGCGGTGTGCTCGCGGTATCGATCATCGCGAAGACCGGGAAGGCGGAGATCCCTGAGATCAGCGCCCCCAGGGCGAGCACGGGTCTGCGGCCGACCCTGTCGGACAACCGCCCGGCGAACGGGATGATCACGAACCCGATGACGGCGGCGATCATCAAGCCGTTGAGCGCGACGTCCTTGGAGAGGTCGAGCACGGACGTCGTATAGGTGAGGATGAACGCGTTGTAGATGTTGAACGTGAGGCTTTCGCAAAACCGGGTGCCCATGCCCAGCAACGTGAGCTTCGGAAACTCCTGAAAGACCTTGATGAACGGTATCCGCTCCTGACTGTTGGTCTCCACGATCTTCTCGAACGCGGGGGGCTCGCTCACCCTGAGTCGTACGAAGAAGCCGACCCCGACCAGCACGATGCTGAACAGGAACGGCAGTCGCCACGCCCACGACGCCAGCGCGTCCGGGCCGAACGAGCTGGCGCCGCCCACCGCGAGGGTGGACAGCAACAGGCCGATGGGCACGGCGGTCTGCGGCCAGCTGCTGATCCAGCCCCGCGCGTTTCGCGGCGCGTGCTCGAAGGTGAGGATGGCCGCGCCGCCCCACTCGCCGCCGAGGCCGATGCCCTGCAGCATTCGCAGGATGAGCAGGAGCACCGGCGCCCATACGCCGATGGCCGCGTAAGTCGGCAGCAGGCCCATCGCGAAGGTCGCGCCACCCATGATCAACATGGTGATCACAAGCATCTTCTTGCGGCCGAGCCGGTCACCGTAGTGCCCGAAGATCAAGCCCCCGATAGGTCGGGTGACGAACCCGGCGGCGAAGGTGCCGAAGGCGACCATGGTGCCGACGAGTGGGTTGGTGGTCGGGAAGAACTCGCGGTTGAACACGAGCGCGGCCATCGTGGCGTAGAGGAAGAAGTCGTACCACTCGATGACCGCGCCGATGACGCTCGCGACGACCACCTTGCCGACCGGTCCGGACGTGCCTGATTGGGGGGAGTCTCTCATTGGGTCCTCCGGGGGGTCACGGAGTTGGGACAGTGGACCGTATAATGGGATCTCATCGGGTCCTCCGGGGGGTGCACAGATCTGGGACAGTGGACCGAATAATGGGACAATTGGCATCGTGGCTTGCTAGGGTGAGATCTGTCAAGGGAGGTGCGGCTTGAGCGAGACGTTGCGCAAAGCGATGATGATCTTGGACGAGCTGCGCGTGAGCGAGCAGGGCCTCAGCGCTCGCGAGCTCGCCACCAGGGTCGACCTGCCGAAGAGCACGGCGCAACGGCTGCTGCAATCACTCGAAGAATCGCGGATGACCGTCCAGGACCCGGTCAGCCGCAAGTACCGGCTCGGGCCGAAGACCTTGACGCTCGGGATGGCCTATCGGGAGCGTCTCGACCTGAGGAACGCCGCGCTGCCGCACATGCGGGCGCTCCGCGACCTGACCAACGAGACGATCGGCCTGTCCGTGGCGATCGGCCCCGAACGGATGTTCATCGAAGAGGTGCAGAGCCAGTCCGAGCTGCGGGCGCACTCCGAACTCGGCGTCCCCTACCCGCTGTGGAAGGGCGCGCCGGGCCGGGTGCTGCTGGCGCACCTGCCCCGAGCGGAGATCGACGGCGTGCTGGCGCACGCGGGCGAGTCGGCGTGGCAGTCCAGCGGCCTCGCGAGCAGGGACGCGTTAATCGCCCGACTCGACGCGAGCCGCCGCGACGGGCACGACCGTGCCTTCGACGAGACCATCGCGGGCGTGAGCGCGATCGCGGTGCCGGTTCGCGACGCCTCCGGGCACGTCACGGCGGCCCTGTCGATCTCCGGCCCAAGTGGCCGGATGAGCCCTGCCGAGATGGATCGCATCCTGCCCGAGGCGAAGACCGCGGCCGACAAGATCAGCGGCGCGCTCGGCGGTTGACCGACGACGGGACGGCGGCCGGGTTCGCGGCGCCTACACGCCGGCGAAGCCTTTGACGAGGGTCTGTGCCACCTCGTTGAGGTGCTGCAGGACGAGCTCGGCGGCGCGCTGGCCGTTCCCGTCGCGGAGCGCCCCGAGGATGAGGGCGTGGGCACGCAGTTCCCCGGCGGAGGTGATGTGGCCTTCGACGTTCGGGAGCAGGTAGTGCGGGCGGCGTACCTCGTCCACGAGGTCCTCGATGATTCTGTGAATACGGTCGTTACCGGCGATGTCGGCAAGGACGAGGTGGAAGGATCGAGCGGCCCGCAGCGCCTTGTCGATGTCCGACCAGAGTGAGCGCCAACCCGAGGCCGACCGGCGGACATGGCCCGGCCGGCCCCGGTATCGGTTGTGCGGAACCGCGCAGAAAGGCATGACAATGACCACATCCGATGACCAGCAGCTGATTCCCATGCCGCCGCCCCAACTGGCCGAGCTCAACTATTTTCGCGGTACCTGGGCCGCGGAAGGCATCTTTCACGCCACGCCTTTCACCCCCCAAAAATCAATTCGCATGCATATCGAGGCCGACCTCGTTTACCGCGGCTCTTGGATACAGTTCAACACCGCCGAACTCGCCGACGGGGACAACCCCAACCCGCTGCGCCGATGAGGAGACGGTCCGGCGCCGGTGACCGGCCGGCCCTCAGGGCGTCTTCCAGCGCAGGGGTTCGGACTCTTCGAAGACCAGCAGGGTCCGTGTGTTGATGACGCCCGGGATGGCGTGTATCTCGTCCAGGATGAGCCGGCGCAGGTCCGCGTTGTCATGCGCGCGGATCAACAGGATGACGTCGAACTCCCCGCCCACGAGCGCGATCTGCGCGATTCCGCGCAGCGCGCTCAGCCGCTCGCGTACATGCCGCCACTCTGCCTGGCGTAGGTTGAGCGTCACGTACGCCGAGGTGGCCAGGCCGGCCGCGGCCGGGTCGACGTCCGCTCGAAATCCGCGGATGACCCCCGACGACCGGAGCCGCTCCAAGCGCGCGTACGCGTTCGCGCGTGAGATGTGCAACGTCTGTGCGAGCGTGCGGATGGACATCCGGCCGTCCTGGGTGAGCTGTTCGATGATCCGCTGGTCGATCGCGTCGAGCGGGTGTGCCACCTGTCTCACCACCGCCTCCCGGTTGTGGCGCTGACTGGACGTTTGGCCTCTTAAATCAGCGCATGTGGTGACATAATCTCGCATTTTGTCCGATTATGGAAAGCATATGGATCGTCATGGACCATCTGGTCATGACATCTGATCCTCGACGTCTGCTCCCGTCGGACGCGCCGGTCAGGCTGATCAGCCCGGAGGGCGAGCCCGTCCCACACGAGACGTACCGGCTTCCGTCCGGCGAGGCGCTGCTCGCGGCTTACGCCGCCATGACGACCGCGCGGCGGGTCAACGATCAGGCGTCCGCGTTGGTCCGGCAGGGACGGCTCGCGGTCTACCCGTCCTCCCACGGCCAGGAGGCGTGCCAGGTCGCGGCGGCGCAGGTCCTGACCGACGACGATTGGCTGTTCCCGACGTACCGCGACGTCGCGGCCATGGTCGCGCGCGGCCTCGACCCGGTGGAGGCACTGGTCCTGCTCCAGGGCGACTGGCACTGCGGGCACAACCCGTATGAACGCAAGGTGGCCCCGCAGACCACGCCGCTGGCCACACAGCTCCCGCACGCGGTCGGCGTGGCCCACGCCGCGAGGCTCAAGGGCGAGCCGACCGTGGTGATGGCGCTGTGCGGCGACGGCGCCACGAGCGAGGGCGACTTTCACGAAGCCCTCAACTTCGCCGCCGTCTTCCAGACCCCCGTGGTGTTCTTCGTCCAGAACAACCGGTACGCGATCTCCGTGCCCCTGGCCCGGCAGACGGCCGCTCCCTCGCTCGCCCACAAGGGCGTCGGCTACGGCATACCGGGGGAACAGGTCGACGGCAACGACCTCGCGGCGCTGCTCGCCGTGCTCGGCACGGCCGTCGAACGGGCCCGCGGCGGCGCCGGCCCCCAACTCGTGGAGGCGCACACGTACCGGGTCCAGGCCCATACCAACGCCGACGACCCCACGCGCTACCGCGACGAGGCGGAGGTCGGCGCCTGGGTCGCGCGGGACCCGCTCCGCCGGCTCGGCACGTTCTTGGAGAACCGCGCGCTGCTGACCGCCGAGCAGGCGGCGGCGCTCGACAAGGACGCCGACGATGTCGCCGCGGCGATGCGTGCCGGGCTTTCCAAGGACGCGGAACCCGACCCCGCGCGCCTGTTCGCGCACGTGTACCAGACGCCGACGCCGCAGCTCGCCGAACAGGCGGCACTCGTCGCCGACGAGATCAGCAGGATGGTGGACGGCTGACATGAACCAGCCCGAGACGCTCACGATGGCGCAGGCCCTCACCCGCGCGCTGCGCGATGCCATGGCCGAGGATGAGTCGGTCGTGATGTTCGGCGAGGACGTCGGACCGCTGGGCGGGGTCTTCCGGATCACCGACGGGCTCACCGCCGAGTTCGGCGACGCCCGGTGCTTCGACACGCCGCTGGCGGAGGCCGGCATCGTCGGCGTGGCCGTCGGCATGGCGATGAACGGGATGCGGCCCGTGGTGGAGATGCAGTTCGACGCCTTCGCGTACCCGGCGTTCGAGCAGGTCGTCAGCCACGTCGCCAAGATGCGAAACCGGACGCGCGGCCAGGTCGCCCTGCCGATCGTCATCCGCATCCCGTACGCCGGCGGGATCGGCGGCGTCGAGCACCACAGCGACTCCTCGGAGGCGTACTTCGCGCACACGCCGGGGCTGCACGTCGTGACGCCATCGACCGTGGCCGACGCGTACGGCCTGTTGCGGCAGGCGATCACGTCGGCCGACCCGGTGATCTTCTTCGAGCCCAAGAAGCTCTATTGGAGCAAGGAACAGGCGGCGCTCGGTGCGGGCGTTCCCCCGATCGGGACCGCCGCGATCCGCCGGGACGGCACGGACGCGACGCTGATCGCCTACGGCCCGACGGTTCCGCTGGCACTGGAGGCGGCGGACGTGGCTGCCCAGGAGGGCCGCAGCCTTCAGGTAGTCGACCTGCGCTCGCTGGTGCCGTTCGACGACCAGACGGTCTGCGACGCCGTGCGATCTACCGGACGCGCCGTCGTAGTGGCCGAGGCCAGCGGCTTCGCCAGCGTGTCATCGGAGATCGTCGCTCGCGTGACCGACCGGTGCTTCCACTATCTGGCGGCGCCGATCCGGCGGGTGACCGGGTTCGACATCCCCTACCCCCCGCCCAAGCTGGAGAGGTTCCACCTGCCGGATGTGGACCGCGTCCTCGATGCCGTCGACGACCTGCAGTGGGAGGACTCGTGAACGCGCACACCTTCGTGCTCCCGGACTTGGGCGAAGGGCTGACCGAGGCCGAACTCGTCCGCTGGCTGGTCGCCGAGGGCGACGAGGTCGTGGTCGACCAGCCGGTCGCCGAGGTCGAGACCGCCAAGGCGGTGGTCGAGGTGCCCACCCCCTTCGGCGGCCGGGTCACCCGCCTGCACGCCAAGGCGGGCCAGACCATCGACGTCGGCACGCCGCTCCTTTCGGTGGAGCCGCCGGGCGACGGCGATGTCCGTCGCGAGGAGGGACGGGGCGGGTCCGGCAACGTGCTCGTCGGTTATGGCTCCAGCGCGTCGGGTGGATCTGGCCGGCGCCGCCGGCCGCGGGCCCCAACTCAGCGGGCCCCAACTCAGCAGACCCCGGCGCGGCAGACCCCGGCGCGGCAACCCCCGGCGCAGCCCGGACGCGTGCCCCGCGTCGCTTCTCCACTGGTCCGCAGGCGCGCCCGCGAGCGAGGCGTGGACATCGGCGTGCTCGAAGGGACGGGCCCCGGCGGCCTGATCACCGGCGCGGACGTCGAGCGCGCGGTGCGCGGCACCCAGGGCCTGCCGAGCATGCCGTCGCCGGGCACGGGCGAACGGCGGACGCCGCTGAACGGCTTCCAGAAGGCGATGTCCTCCGCGCTCACCCGCAGCCGGTCCGAGATTCCCGAGGCCACGGTGTGGGTGGACGTGGACGCGACCGCACTGGTCGAGCTGCGAGAAAGCGCGCGCAGGCCAAGCGATCCCGGCCCCGGCCTGCTCTCCTACCTCGCCCGGTTCGTGGTCATGGCGCTCAAGGAGTACCCCGTCCTGAACTCCCGCCTGGACACCGAGCGCCAGGAGATCGTGGAGTTCGACCGGATCAACCTCGGGATCGCCGCCCAGGGGCGGCGGGGACTCGTCGTCCCGGTCATCATGGGTGCCGAATCGCTGTCGACCGCACAGCTGGATGAGCGGATCCGCGACGTGACGCGGAAGGCGCGGGAAGGCCAGCTCGCCCCCGAGGATCTCACGGGCGGCACGTTCACGTTCAACAACTACGGCGTGTTCGGCGTCGACGGCAGCGCCGCGATCATCCATCATCCCCAGGTCGCGATCCTCGGCCTCGGGCGGATCATCGACCGCCCGTGGGCCGTGAACGGCGAGATTCGCGTGCGCAAGATCGCCCAGATGTCGTTCGTCTTCGACCACCGGATCTGCGACGGCGGGACCGCCGCCGGCTTCATGCGAAGCGTCGCCGACGCCATCGAGAACCCCGCCGGCGCACTGGCCCGGCTGTAACCGCGACCGATCGCGGTGCGCCGTGCCCCGCACGGAGCACGACAGCGGCGGCGGCGCGGCCCGATAGCCCGATAGCGCGGCGGTGCGGCGGTGCGGCCGCGCGCTCTCTCAGCCGACGAGGTCGAGGGCGGCGCGGATGATGCTGTCGGGGTCGAGGCCGTGATAGCGGTACACGTCCTCGATGGAACCGGACTGGCCGAACCGCGTCACGCCCAGAGCGGTGGTCGCGACCCGGTTGACGGTGGCCAGGAAGGCCAGGGTGTGGGGATGGCCGTCGAGGACGGTGACCAGCGGCGCGGCCCGCTCGGCCGGAAACACCTGGTCCAGGATCCACGACTCGGCCCGCTCGTGGCCCTGGCGGGCGCGCACCGCCCGGTACAGCAGATCGGGGCTGGTCACGCAGACCACGTCGGCCGGAACGCCGGCCGCCGCCAGCCGCTCAGCCGCCGAGAGGGCGGCCGGCACCACCGCGCCCATCGCGGCGATGGTCACCCTGGCGTCGTCCCGCCGCCGCAGCGTATAGGCACCGGCGACGACCTGGCGCCGCCGGCGCTCCCTCGCGGCCGGGTCGGCGGGCACGGCCGCCAGCGACTGGTCGACCGGCCTGGTCGACAGGCGCAGGTAGGCCGACGTGCCGTCCGGCCGGCCGAGGCGGGACAGGCAGGCCAGCAGCGTCCATTCGGTGTCGATCGCGAAGGCCGGCTCATAGGTGACGCAGCCCGGCTGCTCAAGCCCGATGGAGGGAGTCTTGATGGACTGGTGCGCCCCGCCCTCCGGTGCCAACGAGACCCCGGACGGGGTGCCGATCAGGATGGACTGGCCGCCGGCGTAGATGCCGTAGGACCACGGCTCAAGGGCTCGTTCGACGAACGGGTCGTACAGCACCCCGATCGGCAGCAGCGGCTGGCCCCATCGGCTCCACGTGGCGCCCAGCTCCCCCAGCAGGCTCACCATGTTGACCTCTGCGATGCCCAGCTCGATGTGCTGGCCCGTCGGCTTCTCCCGCCAGTGCAGGATCGTGTCGGCGTCGTCGGCGAACCAGTCGGGTCGCTCGCTCGCCGACCACACCCCCACCTTGTTCACCCATCCGCCCAGGTTGGTCGAGGAGCTGACGTCCGGGCTCACCGTCACCACCCGGCGCGCGGCCTGTGGCGCCGCCCGGGTCAGGTCAAGCAGCGCCCGCCCCAGCGCCGCCTGCGTCGTGAGCGTCCCCGACGGGGTACGGCCCATGTCGGCGGGCAGCGCCGGCGGCCGCAGCGGGTGCGGTTCCGGCCGCCGCAGCCGCTCCGCCGCCCGCGCGCACAGCGCGTACGGGGGGCTGCCGGCGGCGAACCCTCGCCACGGGTCGTCCAGGTCCGACCCGGTCCGCGCGGCCAGGTCGCGCATCTGCGCCTCGGTCAGCACCGCCGAATGGTTCTGCGGGTGCCCCTTGATCGCCAGACCGTATCCCTTGATGGTGTAGGCGAAAATGATCGTCGGACGGGAGTCGTCGATGGCCTCGAACGCCGTATCCAGCGCGGCGAGGTCGTGGCCGCCGAGGTTGGCGACCGCCTCGACCAAGGTGGCGTCGTCCAGCCGGCTCAGCAGTTCGGCGATCGCGCCCGCGCCGGTACCGGTGCCGGGAATGCGCCGGCGCAGCTCGGCGCCGTCGCAGCGCAGCAGCCGCTGATACTCCGGGTTGGTCATCTCATCGATCCGCCGCCGCAGCTCGGCTCCGCCGGGCCGGTCGAACAACTCCTTCAGCAGCTGCCCGTACTTGAGCGTGATCACCTGCCAGCCCGCGGCCTCGAACATGCCGGCCAGCTTGCCCGCGGCGATGTTCGGCACGATCCGATCCAGGGACTGCCGGTTCAGATCGACCACCCATACGATCTCACCCAGGTCGGCGACGGCGGGGTCGAGCACCGCCTCCCACACCGCGCCCTCGTCCAGCTCCGCGTCCCCCAGCAGTGAGTACTGACGGCCAGTTCCGCCCTCGCCGGTCACGGTGTTCAGATAGCGCCGTGCCAGCGCGCCCCAGATCGGCGCGGTCGCCCCGATCCCCACCGACCCGGTCGAGTAGTCCACCGGGTCGGGGTCTTTGGACCGGCTTGGATAGCTCTGCAGCCCGCCGAACTCCCGCAATCGCGGCAGGTACGACGCGTCGAGCCGGCCGAGCAGGTAGTTGATCGCATGCAGCACGGGCGACGCGTGCGGCTTGACCGACACCCGGTCCTCCGGCCGCAGGTGCCGGAACCACATCGAGGTCATCATCGACACCATGGACGCCGACGACGCCTGATGGCCGCCCACCTTCAGGCCGGACGGGTTTGGGCGCACCCGGTTGGCGTGATAGATCATCGCCGATGACAGCCACAGCACCCGGCTTTCCAACTCACGCAGGGCGTCCAGCTCGGGATCGGCCACGTCCGCGGTGTCCACCGCACCGACAGCCGGGTTCGTCATGCGGGATCCCCCACTCCTGCCGCCGCACCGGACGGCGTCGTCCGATGGAATGTCCGATGGAATGCTGCTCCATAAAGTGACGCACAAATCGCGCGTTCTGCCCAGCCGGCGGACCTGGTCGGCCGCCTTCCGCCACCTTCCGCCGCCTTCCGCTACCTTCCGCGCCGCGGGATACCGAAACGCGCGCTTTGCAGAGGGCCGTCAGGGCGTGGAGGGCGTCACGACCCAAAGCAGCTCGGCCTCGCCTCTGTTGGCGTTGCGGACGCTGTGCGGGGTCCGTCCGGTGAACTGGACGCAGTCGCCCACCTTGAGCACGAACTCCTCGTCGGCCAGCC
>CALAED010000222.1 GCA_937891035.1 uncultured Thermomonosporaceae bacterium
CTTGTAGCCGGTCGGGCGCGATGATCCTGATCCGGTGGGGCAACCCCGATCTGGCCAGACCCAGGTCACGTAGCTGGGCCAGGGCCCGCCCCACGGTCTTGCGGGAGTCACCGATCCAATTCCCTAAGTCTTCCTGGGACAAGGCGGTGTCGAACGCGGGGACGAGGACGGTGCCATCCCTGTGGTGGTGAGGGTCGTTTTCCGGGCGGCAGAGCTCAGCGAGTAGCCCGGCCAGGCGCTGAGCGGCGGTGGGATAGGCGCGGATGGTCCGAAGGCGGTCGGCCTCTTCCAACCGCCACAGCTGCAGGCGATGGAGAGCGGCGGACGCGTTGGGAGCGTGCCGGAGGAAATCGGTGAAGCTGCGGGCGTGCAAACTCAGCGCGTGCAGCCCCCATCGGCCGGTGACCGTCACCGTCTCGGCCGGGAGCGTGCCTGTCAGGGCGGCCGCGATCCCAAGAAGGTCACCCGGCCTGTAGAGCCGGAGCAGCACGGGACGGTCGGCCTTGATCGCGGTAACCTTGCACCATCCCGACCGGACGATCACCACCCGGTCGGAGTGGACTCCTTCGGTGATAACGACCGCCCCATCGTCATGCCAGATCGCGTTTGAACGCGCGTGCAGCGTGCTTTGCTCCTCGTAGGTGAGCATGCCCCAGAAACTCTGTACGCGTGTGGACCAAGTGGGCGGACGCGAAGCGATCAACGGTCTTACCGTCCGTACAGGGCCAGCAAGACGGCGGGCAGACAGGCCATGAGGGCGGCCGCCGCGGTCAATACCCGCGCCCGGGTGCCGGCCGGGGTGGTCCGGACGATATAGCCGGCCAGCGCGACGAATGCGAGCGTGACCAGCCCGCCGACCAGGAGGGAGAGATTAGAAGGCATCATGCGTCCATGGGTTGGCTTGGGATGTGGACTTGGGATCGACTGTCGACCACAACGCGGAGTCCGATGAAACGCCTGGAAGGGCAGACCATGCGCTGACCGGCAGTCGGAGATGATGGGACCGTATTGCCCCTGGCATAGTCGGGGGAAGAGGTGATCCTTTGCGGTGCCCAGGGGAGAACTGCGAGTTGCCCCCGGGCTTCCAGTCACCGAGGGCAACTCTCCAGGTCAGTGCCACATCCCAAGCCATAGAACGCACACTGCCCGACATTAAGTATTCCAGCGTGGAAAATTTTTGCGTGGGTCAAATGACCCATGATGTTGCATTTAAAACGCGATATCCGTACGAGATCGGAAGCCCATCTTTAGGCCGGGGGGCGGCGGACGGCGCGCAGGACGGCGTCGGTGATGGTGATTTCTTGCCCGTCGTGGTCGGTGTGCGGGCGGGTCGGGGCCGAAGGGTGGATGTTCCACTCCGATGGGTCCAGCACGGTGGCGATCTGCTCGGCGGCGAACATCAGATGGGGCAGCCGCGGACGCTTGATCGCCGTCTTCAGGTCGTCAGGGTGGTGGCCGACGATGAGGAGCGTTCCGGACGGACGGACGGCGGCGGCGAGGCGGCGGATCAGGGCGTCGCGGTCGGGCGCGGGAAGATGGACGTATTGCGCCGACACCAGGTCGTACTGTGCGGGGGCGGGATCCCACGAGGTAACGTCGGCTCGCTGCCAGGCGACATCTACGTGGGCCTCGGCGGCGTGGCTGGCGGCGCGGTCGAGGGCGATCTGTGACACGTCGACGCCGGTGACCTGCCAGCCGCGGACGGCGAGCCAGATCGCGTCGGCGCCCTCGCCGCTGCCGACGTCCAGGGCCGTGCCCGGCGGCAGGTCAGCGGCGGCCGCGACCAGCTGCGGGTTGGGGTTGCCGCTCCAGACCCGCTCCGTTGATCCGTACCGTTCCTCCCAAAAGTCCCGCGACAGCATGTGCATAGTGCGGCGGGTGTCCTCGGCGATGAGGTCGGCGTTGATCGCGGCGGCGGCCGCGACCCCGCCGGCCGCCGCGCTCACCACCTGAGCCATGAGATCGGTGACGTTACCGGCGACCCACACCCCTGGTACGTTCGTCAGCCCGGTGGGGTCGGCCGCGATCGACTCGCCGATGCCCCTGGGGTCCGGGGTGGGCTTGAGACCGAGGTCGGCGAGCAGCTTGGTGTTGGCCACGAGCCGGGGCGCGACCACCACCGCCGAGCGGGGCACGACCGTCCCGTCGGCCAGCCGGATCCCGGTGATGCGGTCGTCGGCCACCTCGAGTGCGTCCACGGGCCCGGTGACCACGCCGATGCCCCAGGCGTTCAGCTGGTCCGACTGGTCTCGGGTCAGCGCCGGGGCGGTGTGCTGGAAGAAGACCACGTCCGCCGTCAACCGACGAAACAGCAGCGCCTGGTGCACGGCCCACTCGGTGTTGGTGGCCAGCACGCCGACCGGCTGATCGCTCAGCTCCCAGCCATGGCAGTACGGGCAGTGCACCACGTCGCGGCCCCAGCGCTCGGCGAGACCGGCGACGTCCGGCAGTTCGTCGGCGAGTCCGGTGGTCACCAGCAGCCGCCGCGCCGCGATGACGCCGCCGTCGTCGAGGCTCACCTCGAATCCGTCGTCATCGCGCCGGGCGGCGACGGCCGTCGCCGGCAGCACGAGACCGCCGTAGCGCTTGACCTCCGTACGCCCGATCTCGACGAGCTCACGCGGGCTGACCCCGTCGCGGGACAAGAACCCATGGACGCCCTCGGCGGGCGCGTTACGGGGCGACCCGGCGTCGATCACGACCACCGAACGGCGCGCCCTGCCCAAGATCACCGCACCGCTCAGCCCGGCGGCCCCGCCGCCGAGCACCGCGACATCAAAGTTCTGTTTCATGGAGCCACTGTCGGTTCCCGGAGCGCGAGTCGGCAACTAAACTTGCCGAAATGGCAAACGAGGCGAACATGGACGAGGTGCTGGCCGCCGTCGGGCCCAGGCTGCGCGCGATCCGCCGGCAACGCGAGACGACGCTGGCCGACGCGGCCGCCGCGACCGGCATCTCGGTCTCCACGCTGTCGCGGCTCGAGGCCGGCCGGCGCCGCCCCACACTCGAGTTGCTGTTGCCGCTCGCCCAGGCGTACGGCGTGCAGATCGACGAACTCGTAGGCGCGCCGCCGACCGGTGACCCGCGCATCCATCTGCGCCCGGTGCAGCGCAACGGCCTGACGCTCATCCCGCTGACCCGCCGCGCCGGCGGCGTACAGGCCTACAAGCTGATCATCCCCGCGCGGCGGGGCAGTCGCGAGCAAAAGACCCACGAAGGCTATGAATGGATGTACGTCCTGAACGGCCGGCTCTGCCTGCTCCTCGGCGACCAAGACCTCGTGCTGACCGAGGGCGAGGCCGCCGAGTTCGACACCCGCGTGCCGCACTGGTTCGGCAGCGCCGATCCCACGCCGGTGGAGGTCCTCAGCCTTTTCGGCCGCCAAGGCGAACGCGCCCACCTGCGGGCCCGCACCACACCGCGAACGCCGTCATGATCTCCGCCCCGCCATGTCGAAGGAGCCGGGAGGGGAGAAGACTTTCGCCTGTGGCAGACTGACTGAACGGGTAAGTCACCGCAAAGCGGAGCATGCCTCGCTTCGCGGCTTGGCACTCCGGGAGTTACGCGGTGAATCGTGGCACCAAGCTCGTGAGCATGGTCGTTCTGTGCGTCCTAGGCGCGTCCATCCTCATACCTTTCGCCTCCTCTTTGGCCACCCTCGCGTCGGTGGTCCACTTTGACGGGCCCACATCGGGCGCGTTGCAAAGCCTCGCCGTGCTCGCCCTGCTGGCGCTTGCGCTGCATGGCCCGGTCCGGAGGGAACTGGAGAGGCGGCGCGATCCACAGGCGGACAACCTCGACGCTCTCGTCAGCCAACTGGAACGGGCGGCGGATGAGGCACTCACCGCGGCGGCGGCGGCGGAGGCCGGCGGCATCTCGAAGCGCCGTGTGCGCAAGGCGAGGCGCTCGGCCCAACGAGCCAGAAAGGCCATCGCCGAGCTGACGTCGGTGCGGCGTCATTTCCACGTACGGGGGACTCCGGCCGATGTCGAGGACCTGAAGGAGACATCGACCTGGCGACACGACGCGATGCGCGACGGCCGGCGCGCACTACGCCGGACCCGGGCGACGACCAGTAAGGTCCATGCCCTTGTCCTGGCCGGCGTATGGCGGCGGACGCCGCGCTGAGTTGGGCGAGATCCGGGTGACGCCGCCGTCAGGTCACGACGCCGCGGCCCGCCGCCTGACGCGGCGGCGCCGCATCCACCAGACCACGATCAAGATCGCGGCCATCGGAACGGCGCCCTGGGCGGCGGGCCTGGCGGCGGGCGACTTGGCGGCTTGGCCGGCGGCTTGGCGCGCCTGCGAGCCGACCTTGACGGCCGTGGCCTGGCCGCGCTCCGCCATCCGCTCGGCGAGATCGCTGTCCCGGGCTTCTCGGACGGCGGCCGCGACGTCGACGGCCGTGTCGCGGACCCGCCGGCCGACCTGCTCGCCGGTCTGTTGCGCCGCGTGCTGGGCCGTCTTCATCGTCCGCTGCCAAGGCGACATCCGGCGGGCGGCCTGACGACGCCGCCAGGCCCAGATCCCCACCGCGGCCGAACCGGCCGCGCCGGCCGCTCCGGCGGCGACCCCGGCGCCGCGCTTCACCGCCGGCGAGTTGAGGTTTTCCTTCGCCTGCCGCGTCATGTCCTTGGCGCGGCCTTTGAGGTCGGTCTTGTTCGCCAGCGCCGCCACCGTCTCGCCCAGGCGGGCGCGGGCTCGCTCGACGTCTTGTCGCAGCCGGTCGGAATCGAGAGATGGCGACGCGGCGGCCCGCGTGGTCTCGCTCGATGGCTGTTCGGCACTCATCGACGCGCCCTTTCCTTGATCTCTATGACGTCCTGCTTGGTGGACTCGAGTGCCTGCTCCGGGACCGGCGGAACGCCCCGGTTGACCCGCGAACGGCCGATGAGCCCGAGTACGGCGGCGATCACGAACAAGGCACCCATGATAATCAGCGCGGCGGCCCAGACCGGCAGCACGTTGGCGATCGCCGCGATCGCGGCGGCCACGCCCGCGCCCACTCCGTAAAGAGCGGTGAGGCCGGCCGCGCTGAGCATTCCGGCGCCCACGCCGGTCTGCTTGGCCTTGTGCTTCATCTCGGCCATGCCCAGCCGCATCTCTGCCCGTACGAGGTCGGACATCTGCTGCGAGGCCTGCTTGACCAGCTCGCCGGTGCCGAGCTCGGCGGCGACCGGCCGCGGGGCTCCGACGGCCTCCTCATCTATCGATGGCTGCACAGCACTCATTGGCTTTCTACTCCCCGAGATCGCCATTCATTGCTTAATTCCCGCTGGCGCCGCCCTAAACGAAATCGCCGGGGCGACTCCGGCGGCTTACTCCGACGTCGTTCCCGGTCGGAGGACGACCTTGACGCAGCCGTCCTGCTTGTTCTGGAAGATCTCGTACCCGTGCGGCGCCTCGTCGAGCGGCAGGTGGTGCGTAGCGAAATCCTCGGTGCCGAGCGGGTCGGCGTCGTCGAGCAGATGCGGCATGATCTCGTCGATCCACCGCTTGACGTGGCACTGGCCCATCCGGATCTGTACGCCCTTGTCGAACAGGTCCAGCATCGGCAGCGGGTCGGCGGCGCCGGTGTAGACGCCGACGATCGACAGCGTGCCGCCCCTGCGCACGGTCGCGATCGAGTCGGTCAGGCCGGCCAGCCGGTCCATGCCCATCCGCTCGGCGAGCCGCGCGCCCACGGCGTCCGGCAGGGCCGCCACCACGCGGTGCCCGAAGGCCTGGATCGGGTTGCCGTGGGCCTCCATGCCCACCGCGTCGATCACCGCGTCGGTCCCGCGCCCGTCGGTGAGGTCCTTGATCGCCCCCGGCACATCGTCGATGACGTCGGCGTTGATCACCTCGACGCCGTGCCGGCGCGCCATCTCCAGCCGTTCCGGCACCAGGTCGACGCCGTAGACCTGCTCGGCTCCCCGCAGCCGGGCGACCCTGGCGCACATCTGGCCGATCGGGCCGAGCCCGAAGACCGTGACGGACCCGCCCTTGGGCACGTCGGCGTGTACCACTCCCTGCCAAGCCGTGGGCAGGACGTCGGACAGGTAGACGAAACGGTCGTCCGGCGGGCCCACCGGGACCTTGATCGGCCCGAAATGCGCCTGCGGCACCCGCAGATACTCGGCCTGTGCGCCCGGCACGTGCCCGTACAGCTTGGTGTAGCCGAACAGGGACGCGCCCTTGCCGGCCTGCCGGTTTTGCGTCGTCTCGCACTGCGCGTACAGCTGCCGATCGCACATCCAGCAGCGGCCGCAGGCGATGTTGAACGGCACGACCACACGGTCGCCGGGCCGGACATGCTCGGCCGCGACCGGGCCGACCTCGCGGACTACGCCCATCGGCTCGTGGCCGAGGATGTCGCCCGGCTCGAGAAACGCGCTGAGCACTTCGTACAAGTGCAGGTCAGAACCGCAGATGTTCGTGCTGGTGATCTCGACGATCGCGTCGGTCGGCTCCTGGATCGTGGGGTCGGGCACGCTCTCCACCCGCACGTCCCGCCTGCCGTGCCACGTCAGCGCCTTCATGATCATCCCCCGTTCGGCCGGTTTCCATCCGTGCGAATAGCGCGATTTCTCAGGGCGCTACCCACGAACGCGGCAGGCATGCGGTGCTCGGCCATGTGGTCCCCGGCCGGCCGGCGGGGAGTGGGCTCAGCTGCGTGCGCCGCGCTCAGACGGGGAAGGTGACCCCGGTCAGCTCTTCGGAGATCGACCAAAGGCGGCGCTGGGTGGCGTCGTCGTGGGAGCGTTCGCTGGATTCGACCAGCGTCGGGTAGCCCCTGGTCTGCATGAATCCGTCAGGGCCGTAGTATTGGCCGCCGCTGACGCCGGGGTCGGTCGCGGCGCGCAGCGTGGGCAGTGCCCCCTTGGCCGCGCTTTGGGTGACCACCGGCGTGACCAGTGTGCTGATCGTTCGCAGCGCCACCGGCAGGTGGCGCAGAAGATCCGTGTTTGCGGCGCCTGGGTGGACGGCGACCGCGATGGTGCCCGTGCCCGTGCCGGACAGTCGGCGCTGCAACTCGTAGGTGAACATCAGGTTCGCCAGCTTGGCTTGGCTATAGGCGCCGGCCCGGCTGTACGACCGCTCCCACTGCAGATCGGCGAAGTTGATCGCGGCCCGGACGCGGTGCGCGATGCTGCTGACCGTCACCACGCGGGAGCCCGGCACCGGCAGCAGACGCTCGAGCAGCAGCCCGGTGAGCGCGAAGTGTCCCAGGTGATTGGTGCCGAACTGCAGCTCGAACCCGTCCCGGGTGGTCTGCTTAGGCGTGTACATCACGCCGGCGTTGTTGATCAGCAGGTCGATCTTGGGATGCGTGGCCAGCAGCTCGGCGGCGGCCGCGCGAATGGACTCCAACGAGGTCAGGTCTAGCTGCTGGATGGTGACGTTCGCGCCCGGCACGGTCTCGGCGATGCGGTCGGCGGCGCGCTTGCCCTTGTCCATGTCTCGCACCGCCAGCACCACCGACGCATCGCGGGTGGCGAGGAGGCGGGCGGTCTCGAACCCGAGTCCGGTGTTCGCGCCGGTGACCACGGCCAGTCGGCCGCGCTGGTCTGGGATGGCATCGGCGGTCCACCTGTCCTTCATGGTCTCTCCCGGGTTACAGACTGGCGGTCTCTTGTGTGCGGGAACGTAAGAGACCACTGGTCTTATGTCAAGAGACCGGGGTCCGTAACATGGGCGACATGGGGACGTTCCGGCGCGCCCGCAGCGAGGAGCAGCGGCAGATCCGGCGCCAGGCAATTCTGGATACCACGGCCGCGATGTTGGAGGCGATGCCGGTCAACGAGCTCAGCCTTAACCAACTCAGCCGCCGCGTCGGCCTGGCCAAGTCCAACGTGCTGCGCTACTTCGAATCTCGCGAGGCCATCCTTCTGGAGCTCCTCGACCGTGCCACCCAGCGGTGGCTGACTGAGGTGGCCGAACAGCTACCTGCCAAGATCGACCCGCACGGCACGGCAAGGCAGCGCGGCGACCAGCTCGCCGCGGCCCTTGCCCATTCCCTCACGCCGCACCGCGTGCTGTGCGACTTGCTCAGCGCCCAGGCCGGAGTGCTGGAACACAACGTCTCCGCCGAGGTCGCCGCCCGCCACAAGCGTGCATCAATTGACAACTTCACCGGCCTCGCAGAGCAAGTCCGCCGCCATGTGCCCGAGCTCGGCGACGATGGGTGGAAGGTGTGCGGCATGGCCGCCGTGTTCGTCGGCGCGCTATGGACCCACGCCCGGCCGTCCGCCAGCATGCGCGCCGCCTACGACGCCGACCCCGCACTCGCTGCCATGCGCATGGAATTCCCGGTCGCGCTGGAAGAGACGCTCGCGACCCTCATCGCCGGGACCCTCGCCAGGACCGCCGCCGCCCGCTGAGCGCCTGCCGCCGGCTCGCCGAGCCGTCCCGGGCGGCGTCGCCGTAGTCAGCCGGCGGCGAGCGCTTGCGGGGCGGTTTCCTTGATCCTGGTGCGGAGCCACTTCGCGCAGGTCTCAGTCTGCTCGTGGCAGGTGCTGATGACGTCGAGTAGCTCGCCGTCGCGTACGGCCAGCGCGGCCTGCTGGAGGATGGTCCAGGCGATCTCGGTCGCCTGCGCGAGAAGATACGTTTCGCGCAGCTCGCGCAGCAGCAGCATGCCCGCCGACTCGGCGCGCCCCATGAGCTGCGAGCGTTTGAGGCGAAGCGTCTCCAAGATCCCGTGGGAGTCGCCGGCGTGCGGTGGCGCTGGGGGTGCCATGTGGTAGCGCTCGGCGAACGGGGTCAGCCGCGTCACGTGGTCGGCAGCCTGCCGCGCCAGGGTGTGGCCGAGATGGTAGACATCGTGGTCGGCCGCGTGCCGTTCGCCGACCGCCAGCAGCCGTTTCGCCAGCGCCGCCTCCGCGTCGAGCACGCCCTTGATGGCGTTGTCGAGTTTCATCGCGCCTGTGCCCCACCCTCGGTGACCTTCGTGACCGAGACGGCGGCGGTCTTGACCAACGGCTGCTTGGAGACGGGGTCCCAGTCGGTGATGGTCAGCTCGTTCGCGGCCCGCGCGCGGTCGCGGCCACCGTTCCCGTCCCCGTTTCCGCTGCCGCCGTCGCCGTCGCCGTTCGGCATGTCCCAATAGCCGTAGTGGAACGGCGCGAAGACGACGCCGTCCCGGCCACCACCGATGCGGACACGTGCCTTGAGCCGGCCGCGGGGCGACTCGACGCGGACGAGGTCGCCCTCGGCGAGATCCAGCCGTTCGGCGTCGGCCGGCGACATCTCGACCCACATCTCCGGCGCGGCCGCGTCGAGCCGGCGGACCCGGCCGGTCTTGGTCCGCGTGTGCCAGTGATAGACCGTACGGCCGGTCGTGTACCAAAACGGGTAATCATCGGTGGGCGGCTCGTGCGCCGGCAGGTAATGCGCCGCCTTGAGGATCGCGCGGCCGGCCGGGGCCATCGCGCTGTGGTCCTTGCGCTCGTGCGCGGCCCCGGTGAGCAGGTCGTGCCCGTAGTCCTCGCAATAGTCGGTCGCGGTGTTGAACTCGTGGTCGGCATAAAGCCGTTCGGTGCCGGCCGGCGTCTGATCGGTGCAGGGCCACTGGATGCCGCTGTTGTCGCCGCGCAGCCGGTCGTAGGACAACCCGGAATAGTCGCACGGACGGCCCCGCGTCATCTGCTTGAACGCCTCGAAGCACTCCTCGGGCGTACGCCACTTGATGAGCGGTGCCCCGTCCTTGTCGGTGAGCTCGAGGCGCCGAGCGTAGTCGAGAAAGATCTCCATGTCCGGCCGCGCCGCCCCCGGCGGATCGACCGCCCGCTCCGACAGGTGCACCGTCCGGTCGTGGTTGGTATAGGTGCCGGTCTTCTCGCCCCACATGGCGGCCGGCAACACCACGTCGGCGAACTCCGTCGTCTCGGTGCGGAACGCGTCGCTGACCACGACGAACAACCGTTTCTGGCGCAGGATCGAACGGATCCTGGCCAGCTCGGGGAGGGAAACCGCGGGGTTCGTCCCGATGATCCACAGGAACCGGATCGAGCCCTCCTCGGCGTACCGCATCATCCGCATCACGTGCGTGGGCGGCGCCCAGGCCGGGACGCGCAGCGGATCGACGTTCCAGATCCGGGCGAGCTCGGCGACGTGTTCGGGGTTTTGCCAGTTGCGCATGCCGGCCAAGTCGCCGTTGGCTCCGGTCTCGCGGGTGTTCTGCGCGGTCGGCTGACCGTTCATCTGGAACACCGCGCGGCCCGGCCGCCCGATCATCGCCCGCAGCAGGTTGATGTTGTTGACCTGGCAGGCCGAGGCGGTGGCCTGATGCGACTGGTAGACGCCCTGCAGGCAGGTCGAGACCAGTCGCCGCGCGCCGCCGATGACGCGAGCCGCCGCCCTGATGTCGTCGGCCGGCACGCCACAGATGTCGGCGGCCCGCTCCGGCGGATATTCCGCCACCGTCTGCGTGAGCCGGTCGAAACCGACGGTGTTGCGATCCACGAACGCACGGTCGACCCAGCCGTTTTCGATCAGCTCGTGCTGGATGCCGTTCAGCAGCGCCAGGTTGGTGCCGCCGCGGATGGGCAGGTGTACGTCCGCCTCCCGCGCCACCGCCGTACGGCGCGGATCGACAACGACAAGCCGCGGCCGATCGGGTCCGTGCAACCGGTCGAGGATCCGTGACCAGAGCACGGTCTGCGTCTCGGCGATGTTGTGGCCGATCGTGAAGATCGTGTCGCAGCAGTCGATGTCGGTCACCGACCCGGGATCGCCGTCACTGCCGAACGTCTCCTTCAGCGCGAAGTCGGCGGTGGCGGTGCACAGCCGGGTGTTCGCGTCCAGGTGCGGCGTGCCGATCCCGGCGCGGACCAGCAGCGACAGCGTGTAGTAGTCCTCGAGGAACAGCTGCCCGGTGTTGTAGAAGCCCATCCCCAGTGGGCCGCGCTCGGCAAGCACCTCGCGTGACCGCTCGGCGACCAGGCTCATCGCCTCGTCCCAGCTCGCCGGCCGCAGCCGCCCGCCTGTCTCCCTGATCAACGGCTCGGTCAGCCGGTCGGGCGAATTGTTGGCCTGCCAGCCGTACAGGCCCTTGGGCCCCAGCCGGCCGTGGTTGACGCGGTCGGTGGCCCGGCCGCGCACGCCGGCGATGCGGCCGTCGTGCACGGCGATGTCCATGCCGCAGCCGTTCGAGCACAGCACGCAGGCCGACCTGACCCACTCGACGTCGGCCTCGGCGACGCCGTCCTCCAGGTACTGATCGACCCGGACCGGCCATCGTGCCTCCGCGCCGTACGGCGTCCGCCTTCCCCAGATGTCCGCTATCCGATCAGGCATCCTGACCTCCCGCGGGAAATGGCCAGTCGGTCAGTTAGCGGAGCCGCGGCCGGACAGGTGGTCGCGGATCCTGTCGACGAAGCCGGTGCCGGGCGCGAGCAGCTTGTTCAGCGGCGGCCGGTCGGGCGCGGAAGGATGCGGCCTGGTCGGCGCCTTCTGCTTGGCGGCCTGCACCTTGTCGCCCAGCTGGAACAGATCCGCGAGGTCGGCCTGCTCGGCGAGCGCGGGGAACAGATCTTGTTCTTCCTCGCGGATGTGCAACCGTACGTCGGTCATCAGCTCGGCCAGCAGGTTGGAGAACTCCGGGCTGTCGGCCTCGGTCTTCTCCAGGGCCTTCAGGGTCTTTTCCACCGCCGCGTGTTCGGAGATCTCCTTGTCGGCGATCTCGTCGCCGTCAGGGAGATACTTGCGGGTGGCGGGGTACAGGTACATCTCCTCCGCCACCGAGTGCCGTACCAACTCGATGGTC
>CALAED010000223.1 GCA_937891035.1 uncultured Thermomonosporaceae bacterium
CTGCGACACGGCAGCGACCGACAGAAGAACGACTACCTGCCGCTGATCGCCAAAGGCGAGCTGCGGCTACAGGCCTTCTCCATCACCGAACCGGCCGCCGGCTCGGACACCACCAGCATCATCACCAGCGCCGAGCGCGACGGCGCCGACTACGTGATCACCGGGCACAAGAACTGGACCAGCCGCATCCAGGAGTCCGACCTGGCCCTGGTGCTGGCCCGGACCAGCCACAAGACCGAGAACAGGACCCGCGGGCTCACGCTGTTCCTGGTCGACCTGCGCCAGGTGCGCGCCGAGCAGCCGGAGACGCTGGAGATCACCCCGGTGCGCACCATGTTCAACTACGCCACCAACCAGGTGCGCTACCACGGCATGCGAGTCCCGGCCGACTGCGTCATCGGCGAGGTCGACGCCGGTTTCCGCTACGTCATCGACGGCTGGAACGCCGAGCGCATCCTGCTCGCCTCCGAAGCCATCGGCGACGGCTACTGGTTCATCGAGCGGGCTGTGGACTACGCCACCAAGCGCGAGGTTTTCGGCAAGCAGGTCGGCGCCAACCAGGGCGTGCAGTTCCCGATCGCCGACGCCTACATGAAGGTCCGCGCGGCCGACATGATGCGCTACGAGGCCGCCCGGCTGTTCGACGAGGGCAGACACTGCGGCGCCGAGGCCAACATGGCCAAGCACCTCGCGTCGGAGGCCAGCTGGGCCGCCGCGAATGTCGCCCTGGACACCCACGGCGGCAACGGGTTCGTCGACCAGTACGACATCGAGCGCAAGTTCCGCGAGACCCGCATGTTCCGGGTCGCCCCGGTCAACAACAACCTCATCAAGGCCTTCGTCGCCACCAAGGTGCTCGGCCTGCCCCGGTCCTACTAGGCCGTCCGGGATGCGGACACCTCGGACTCAACTGTTAGTGCCCGGCAATCGGCCCGACCGCTTCGACAAGGCGATGGCCAGCGGGACGCACGCGGTTGTGGTCGACCTGAGGACGCGGATTCCGGCGACGCCAAGGACGGTCGCATGATCGACCGCCCGGTCGTGCTCGCGGCCGCGGTCCGCGCGGGCCTGCCTGATCTCAACGCCGGACCGGTGCCCGACAGACGGTACTCGACAGTTCCCACATGAAGCACGTTCCGCAGAGGTGAATCGAATGACGAGCAACGTCGAACCCGACGAGATCCGCATCCTGTCGCCCACCGCCATCCTCGGCTACGGATTCCCGGAGTCGTCGTTCCAGGCCGGCCTGGCCCGCAAGCCGCACCTGATCGCGGTGGACGCCGGCTCGACCGATCCGGGCCCCTACTATCTCGGTGCGGGCGTCTCCTTCACCGACCGCCAAGCCGTCCAGCGCGACCTGCGGCACATGCTCGTCGCCGGCCGGAAGCTCGGCGTCCCGGTCGTCATCGGCACGGGCGGCGGCGCGGGCGCACACCCCCACGTGACCTGGACCCGGGAGATCATCCAGCAGATCGCCCGCGAGGAGGGTCTGCGGTTCCGGCTGGCCGTGATCCATGCCGACGTGCCGAAAGATGTTCTGCTGGCCGGATTGGACGCAGGAGAACTCGGCCCGCTACCCCCGGGGCCCGAGGCCCGTATCGAGGACGTCGTGGAGAGCACGCACGTCGTCGGCCAGATGGGCATCGAACCCATCATGGCGGCTTTGGACCTGGGCGCCGAAGTCATCCTCACCGGCCGGGCCTACGACCCCGCGGTGTTCGCCGCACTGCCCATCCGGCACGGCTTCGACCCCGGCCTGGCCCTGCACCGGGGCAAGATCCTGGAGTGCGCGGCCATCGCCGCCACCCCGGGCAGCGGCAGCGACAGCATGCTCGGCGTCCTGCGCCGCGACCACTTCCTCGTCGAGCCGCTCAACCCGGACCGGTCCTGCACCGTCACCTCGGTCGCCGCGCACACCCTCTACGAGAAGACCAACCCTTACCGGCTACCCGGCCCCGGCGGGCTGCTCGACCTCACCGCGACCACCTTCGACCAGCACACCGACCGCGTCGTGCGCGTCGCCGGCTCGACATTCGTCCCGTCCGACGGCTACACCGTGAAGATCGAGGCCGCGCAACGCGTCGGCTATCGCACCGTCTCCATCGCCGGCGCCCGCGACCCGATCTTCATCGCACAGGTCGAGGAGATCATCGAGGCCATCCGCGGCCGAGTCGCCGACAACTTCGCCCACATACCCGCCGAGGACTACGAGCTGCTGTTCCACCTGTACGGCAAGAACGCCGTGATGGGCTCGCTCGAACCCGGGGCCGAGCCCGCGCACGAGCTGGGCATCGTCATCGAGGCCGTCGCCGGCACGCAGGAGCTGGCCAACACCATCTGCGCGTTCGCCCGCTCGACGATGCTGCACCACGGCTACCCCGGGCGGATCTCCACCGCCGGCAACCTCGCCTTCCCGTATTCACCGTCGGACTTCAAGGCCGGCGAGGTCTACCGCTTCAGCCTCTACCACCTGCTCCGCGTCACCGACCCGAGCGTGCTGTTCCCCATCGACCTCATCGACATCACCGCGGGACCGGAAATCGCTGAGCTGACCACCACTCCGGAGCCCATCCCATGAGCATCAAACTGACCGATATCGCCGGCGTCATCCGGAGCAAGAACGCCGGCCCCTACGAGCTCACTCTGGACATCATCTTCACAGAGCGCGACGTCTACGAGCAGGTGGTCGCCGCGAACTCCATCAGCCGCCAGCTCATCACAGAGCTCTATCACGTCGTCGACGCCGACATTCTCGAACTGGTCGCCTTCGACCCGGCCGCGGCCATCAAGATCACAATGCGACGGCAGCGCGCCGCCGGGGACATCGGCGAAACAGACGTCTACGGCGC
>CALAED010000224.1 GCA_937891035.1 uncultured Thermomonosporaceae bacterium
CACCGCCGAGGTCGCCCTGCTGGTCTGCAATTGGACCGACCTAAGGGCGTCGGTGATCGCTACCGTGCCCGCCGAGAAGGACGGCGCCGTGGCTACCTTGGCCGCGCTCTATGGACAGTTGGACGGCCTGGAGTCGTGTGCGCATGACGTCTATGAAGTTGAGCTGGCGACCCACGTGCTGCGCCGTATGTCGGTGCCCGACAAGCGCGACGCGGTCCGGGCTCCTGGCCGGTCCCCGGAAGCGGTGCCGACCAGACTGCGGCAGGCCCGGGTCCTCGACACTGAGGAGATCAAGGCTGTCGGCCACAATCTCTCGGCGATCAGGGATGCCTTCGGCGCAGCGCGAGTCGAGTTCCTGATTTTGAACGGCAATGATCCGGCCAATGAACGGGTCGTGACGTGGCAGGTCTCGTCGCTGACATCGGCCGAGACGCGGTTGCGGTACTTCCGGGTCACGCCCATCGCCGAGTCGGGCGCTGGGAGTGCCGAGGTGGGGTTGTTGACGCCGGTGCGCACCCCGGCGGACATCCAGTTGCTAGTCGAACAGCCATCGGGGAAGCTGGCATATATCGACTTCATCCGTTCTGATTTCCGTCAGCCTGCCTTGGCGAACGCGATTGCCTTGGACTTGAAACGGGCCGGAAGCCCGGTCCTGCTGCGCGGCAGCTTGTTGTCGCACTTCGCCGCCCTGCTGCGCGAGTACGGGGTTACGGTGTATCCGATTCTCGAATCATTGGACGCCTTTCCTGCCGATTCGCACGTCGCGGTCGCACCGCTGGTCTGATTTGAGCCTGACCGGCTATTTCAGGTTCGGCCGATTTCTGTCTTCGACCAGTAGCGGTCGGAAGCCGAGCGCTGGATAGCGCAGCTCGGGATCGTCCCAGCCGCGGAAACTCGATCGGGCGAAGGTCGGCGCGACGAGCCAGGAGCCACCGCGCACCACCCGGGCGCCGTTCGAGGCGTAATCGATGACCTCGATCGCCGTCTCCGAAAGGGAATTAAGGCACCATTCCCAGACATTCCCATGCAGGTCATGCACGCCTTCGGCAGTCGCGCCGTGTGGGTACAGCCCCACCGCCACACTGCGGCCGAGCCCGGACTCCAATGTGTTCGCCCCGTCGTTGTCCCACTGCTCGCCCCACGCGTAGCGCGAACCATCGCCGGAGCCGGACGCTGCAAGCTGCCATTCCCAGTCGGCGGGGAGCCGTACTTCTATTCCTGACATCGCACTTAACCATCGACAAAAAGCGACGGCGTCGTACCAGGAGATATTCTCCGCCGGATGGTTCGGTATCGGCCGGAACTGTCTACCCGGATCCCTTGGATGCACGGCAAGGCCGGCAAACCAATCCGGGTTACGGAAACCATCAGGATGCTCTAGGAAGGCGAGATATTGTTGGTAAGTCACCGGATAGGAGGCGATCTTGAAACCGGGCACGTCCATCTCAGCCGCGTCCCGCAGCCGTACCCGACCATCCGGAATGACACGCCAATTGATATCCGGCAGGCCGTTTTCCTCCAGCCCGATGCCCTGGCGCGGATCCCCGATCTCGGCTAGCCGGTCGCCAAGACTCGCCCGGCGCTGATGCGGGCACATGTGGCCGACCTCGTCGAGAATGCGGATGGCCTCGGGGACGATGAACGCCTCCATGGCGGCGTCCAGATCGGGGTCGAGGTTGCGCAGCATGGCCTCGACCATGATCAGACGTTCATGCGGCCACAGGAACGCATCGAGCCGGCCCGCCCGGTCCCAGTCGGCCGCTGCACGCCGGAGTTGCCGCAACAGGGTCATGTCATCTTGCGTCTGTTGAATCCATTCGGAGAGGCGTGGCCAGGATCTGAACAAGGCCTCGTGGGCCACCTCGACCGTCGGCTCGCGGTGTTCGTCGTCACTGACCACCACCAGGCGGGATTGAGTCAGAACGTTGATGAGCTTTTCGGTGGACGTGTCTTGACGCAGGCTACTCAAACGCGCCCGTTGCCGGATCGGGGTGCCGGATTCGCTGACGTCCGCGAGCTTGCGGAAAAGTGCTGGCAACTGCTCGCGATCGGCGGCGGGAAGATCATCGAAAATCTCCTCGGCGCGGGTGCCGATGGCGCCGCGGACGCCGCCGATCCGCTCGTACTCGCTAACCAGTAGTTCTCCGTCCTCAGTGGCCCGAGCACAGATGAGGTTCAGCGCGAAAGCCATGAGCGCCAGGCTGCCGGGTTCGGTGCCCACGTCCTCGAGGACTCGCTCAGCCAGCTGATCCTGGAACCGCAGCCCAGCGATCTCAGCGGGTCGGGTGATCATGCGATAGAGGGCAACCACGCTCGCCGCGCTCAACGGGAACGATCCGGTGCGCAGCAACGCGGCGAGTTCAGGATGCTGCAGGCAGTCGGCATAGAAGTCGGCTCGTACGGTGACCACGATGTTGGCGCGCTCGGACTTCACCGCTTCTGCGATGAGGGCCACAAAATGGGCGCGCCGATGATCCTCCATGGTTGACCCGAACAGTTCTTCGAACTGATCGACGATGAGCAGAACCTTCGCCCAGGGCGGCGAATCTTGCAGGGCGTCGGCGGCG
>CALAED010000225.1 GCA_937891035.1 uncultured Thermomonosporaceae bacterium
CCCGAGCCGGCGGTTGTGGTCATTTCCTCTCCTCTTTCTCGGTAGGGGCCTTCGCGACGACGCGGGCGTCCGGCCCGTGACCGTACGGATCACCGCACGGGTGTCGTGGGACCTTTGATGTGGCAGGGCCGCGGGGCGTCAACGCGATCCGCGAGATCTGTTCGGGCTCTTGGGGGACGATCTCTCTACGCCTTTCGCGGCAACAGGACGACGATCGCCTTGCCCATGCTGGATTGGACGCAGTCCCATTCCGCGCACAGCTCATCGACGACGTGTAGGCCCCGGCCACTCTCTGATGTGAAGTCGGGCGCACACTTTTCCGGCAGGCCGGGGGAACAGTCGTGCACTTCGATGACGGGGTGGCCGGCGCCGACCCGCACCGTGACCACATACGGCGCGTCCGGCGCCGACCGACTGGCGTTGGTCGCGAGCTCGCTGACGATGAGCACCCCATCATCCACGCTTTCCGGAAACCCGAGATCACACAGCTGCGTGCGAACGAAATCGCGTGCCTTTCGCACTGATGCCGGGTCCGGAGTCAGTTTGATCTCTCGCTCGGATGACGATCGGCCGCATTGATCGCATGGACGGTACGGATCGCATCGGCGGCAGTGGCCGGCCGCAGACCGGCGGATACTTCTGGCCCATCGGCGCCAATCCCGCAGGCGTGATCGATTTGGACCGATTATGGCACTAGTGGTCATCTGAACCCCGGATCTACCCAGACGTCAGCCGTTGGAGTTGCAGCATCATTACGGCTTGTCATCACAACCGGTAGCGGCGGACGACGCCACGACGTAACCTGCCGCTATGGAAGCGCGATCACTCTCCGAGGCCATTAAGTTGATCTTGCGGCAGCGCAAATGTACGCAAACCGAGCTAGGTCGTGAACTGGGCGTATCTCAGGACTGGGTGTCCGCCGTCAGCCTCGGCAAGCGCGATCCACACTTCATGAGTACAACAATGCGATTGGCAAGCGTAGGCTGGGAGGTGATTATACGTCCGAAAAGTGAGGAGTCGGATCCCGTGAAGCGCCGCGAGTTCCAGCGACGGGTGATCACCGTTGGCGCCGCATCAGCCATCGGAGCCACCCGATCTGTAACATTTATCCCTTCTCCCACAAACGACCCATTCAAAGACCCCGCCTATATCCGCAGCCTGGCCACCCGCCTGGCTACCAACCAGCGCGAAAACGGCGGCATCACGGTATTGCCCACCGCCTCGCGGTATTTCACGAAGATTCGCTCTCTGGTCAACAGCAAAGACATCCAATTGCAGCAGGCATCGGCATATCTCGCACGACAGATCGCATGGACCCTCTACGATACGCGCCGATTCGACGTTGCTCAAAACGCGGCTCGAATGGCCCTCAAATTCGCTCATTACGCCAAAGACAATGAGGCTCAGGGCTGGGCTTTCAGTCTGTTGAGTAAGAATGATATCGATCGACGGCGCAGCGATTGGGGCGTGAAGTATGCCCAGAGCGGCTTGCAGCTACGCGATGTCGAACCTGCGGTACATGCCAAACTGAACATTCGACTGGGGCGTTCTCTTGCCCTCCTTCGCGGCCAGGAGCGCGATGCGCGGGAACACGTCGAACGAGCGCTAGCCGTTGAAGGTCTATCATTGTTTAATGCATCCGAAATAGTCGAGGAGGCAGGCTATAGCTTTGCCGACCTCGGGATGTATGACGATGCCTATGTGTCTCTCGGCGAAGCCGTGGAACTCCTAGACCAATGGCCGGCTCTCCAGGCGTACTGCCTGGGCCAGCAAGCAAAAACGGCTCTACGCGCTCATGTGCAAACTCCCGGCGGCGCTTGGCTGGAGATGGCCGCCGATCGCATGTTCGCCTTCGCCCGTGCTGTCCCATTCGTGTCATCGGCCAGAGTCGATAGTCAGGTAATTGACATCCTGGCGGCTACGACTCAATGGAACAAAGTGTCGGTCATGCGGGCAGCGCGCGATCAACTCCGAGAAGTCGCTCCGCCAGAGCCTGCGGGATCTTAGGAGAACAGGTCTCGCTTGGACGTGTGGGTCCTTCTTCTCGTGCAGTCCAGCGGCCACCTCTTCTGCGTACCGCCTGCCCAATCTGCGTCATCATGCGCATTAAGGCCGGCTGTGGGTCAACGCATTAGTCGCTGATGGATTGGACCGCTTCGACGGCTTGCAGGACTTCGGCGATCCGGTCGGCGCCGGCGGGGCGGTCCGCCGGGTTCTTGGCCAGCATCCGCAGCACGGCATGCTCAAGCTCGGCGGGGATGTCGGGACGCAAACTCCCGGGCCGCACCGGCTCGTCCTCGACGTGCGGTCGGAGCATGCCGTCGGGATCGTCGCCGGCATCGGTAAAGGGGGGATGTCCGACCAGCAGCTCATACAGCACGCAGCCGAGCGCGTACAGATCGCTGGCCGGCCCGGCCTGAAGGCCCACAGCCTGCTCGGGCGAGGTATAGGCGGCGTAGGAGCGGGCGCCGGATCCGACCGCGGGGCCGGTGGTGTCGGGGGATGCGGCGGTGCCGAAGTCGGTGAGTTTCACGGTGTCATCCGCCGTCAGCAGCACGTCGCCCGGTTTCAGGCCGCCGTGCACGAAGCCCTGCGCGTGGGCCGCGGCCAGTATCCGCGCCGCCTGCGCGCCGATCCGCGCCACCCGCGCTATGGGCAACGGGCCGTCCTGGGCCAGCGCACTCGTCAGATCGTGGCCCGCCACCAGCTCTGTGACCAGAAACAAGTGCTCGCCATCTGCGCCGATGTCGTACACCCGCGCGATACGGGGATGGACCAGCCGCGCCGCCTCCCGCGCCTCCTGCCAGACGCGGGCCGCCGTCCCATCGTCGGCCGATGCGGGAGAGGTCCACACCTTGACCGCGACCGGGCGGCCCAACGTTATGTCCTCGGCCCGCCACACGTCGGCGAAGCCGCCTCGCCCGATCCACTCGATCAGCCGATAGCGGTCCGCAAACACCGCCCCATCAACCACAGACCGTCCGCGCCTCCCACGCTGCTTCCGTGCCATCGCCGCGGACCAGCCGCCGCAGGGTCCTCACACTTCCTCAGCGTCAAGGCCCCGGCAGATGTCACACCTCGTCCCCGGTGGCCGGGAAGGAGCTCGAGAGATTGCCGGTAACCGGCGTGGTTCTTGGGCGAGAAGTGCTTAAAAGCGATGCTTGGGTTGACGCGCTGAGTGACGCTTCGACAACCTAGCGGGATTCCCGAACCTGACCAGAGGCAGGCATCCCAAGCGATGTCTCGTCCGAGGAAGGACACCATGCGTTCCACAGACCTTTCGTGGCGGGAGCAAACCCACGCGGATGCGGGCCGGCTCTGGGCGGGAGGTGCGGCGACCGCGCTGGTCGCGGCGGGCGTGGCGGTGATGGGAGTGATGGTGCTTGACAAGCTGCTGCACGCGCCCATCCTGAGCCCGGGCGGACTCCAGCAGGCGGCCGACTACGCGATGATCGCCTTCCCCGTCGCGGCGGCGGTCGCCACCCTGCTGGCGACCGGTCTGCTCCACCTGCTCATGCAGACCACTCCGCAGGCCTCGCGGTTCTTCGGCTGGATCGCCTCGCTCGTCGTGGCCTTGGTCATCCTCCAGGTGTTCCTGCACGAAACCGAGATGATCACCAAGCTGGAGACAGCGGCGTTCTACCTGCTGATGGGTGTCGCGATCATCTCCTCGCTGCTCGGGGTGTCGCGGTCCGCCGTGAGCTACCACCGGCGTCAGTCCTACGACGACGACGGCCGCCCGTACGCGGATCGCCACGGCTACCCAGGCGACCCCGCCTACCGCAGGAACGAGCCCTGGCGCTGATGAATCAAGGACTATGAGGCGACGGGTCCGGACCGCCGCCAGGTCTGCCGTTTTTTCTCATCGCGTACCACGATTCCCATCTGGGCCAGCTCCGTACGAAGCTCCGCCGCGTCGTCCCGTTCGCCCTTGGCCAGCGCCCGGGCCCGGGCCTGGAGCAGCGCGCCGGCGCCTGGCGGGAGATCGGGCGTGGCCGCCACCCACGGCCGATATTCGTTGGCGTATGGGTCGCCGTCCCGCCAAGGGAATCCGTGCCCGACGAAGGCGTCCCGCAGCCGCTCGGGGCTCAGCTCGCACTGTTCTCTGGCCAGCTCCTCGGTCTCCGGGCCGAGCAGGACGAGGCGCCCGCCCTCGCGGAACACGGCGCTGACCGAACCGCCGGCGATCTCCCGTACTGCACCGCGCCCCCGTGTCAGGGTCACCCGATCGCCGGAGACGATGACGGTCAGCCGTTCCCGTGCCGTCTGATAGGCGAGCCCAAGGCCGACGAGCGCGCCGAGGACGACGGAACCGAGCGCCGCCGATGACTCGGGGATCTTGGCGGCGAGCTCGAACGCGCCGTGGAACGGCCCGCCCGGCAGCGACGCCACCCAGTGCACCAGCAGGTCGAGCAGCCGGCCGAGCGCCGCGCCGAGGAGCGGGAGTCCGATCCACACGAGGGCCCGCTCCCACGGCGG
>CALAED010000226.1 GCA_937891035.1 uncultured Thermomonosporaceae bacterium
AGCAGTGACCGCACCTGTGGCGGGGGCATCCGATGGGCGAAGAAGAGCCTCAGCAGCACAGGGCTGCGGAAGGTGCCGACGACCTGGCTGGGCGAGGCCAGCCAGCCGGCCAACGCGTCCCGCCCGTCGTCGGTGGTCTCATAGGTCCACTTGCTGGGCGCGCGTACCTGCTCGACCCGGGTGGCCGTCACCCAACCCAGACCGGTCAGTCGGTCCAGTTCGCGATACAGCAGCGTCTGGGAGATCGGCCAGAAGTGGGCCAACGATCGGCCGGCGAGTGCGACCAGGTCATACCCGGAGCAGCCCGGCACTTTGTCGATCAGTCCGAGCACCGCGTAGGTGGAGTCGGGAAGTCCAGCGGCCACCGCACCTCAAATCTCGTGTTGCACTGTGGAATAGTTAACAGTGTACTGTTGCAGCATGGCCGCTTACACGACGCTCAGCACGCTCGTGCTCGTCTTGTGCGGATGGCTGGTCGGCGCCGAATCTGCGTCCTGGGCTCTCCTCCAGCCGGTCGTCGCGCGCCTCGACGACACGCCACAGATCAAAATGCAGCAAGGGATGTTGCGGACCTTCGGTCGGGTGATGCCCATCGCGTTGCCGCTCACGTCGGTGCTCATCGTGATAACCGCCGTTGTCGCGCCCGCCGGTGCGCCCCGCCTGGTCTGGGTGATTGCCGCGATCGCGGCCGCCGTGCTCATCGCCTTCACGCTCACGGTCAACGTCCCGATCAACAAACGCACGCTCACCTGGAACGCGGACCATCCACCCGAGGGATGGCAGGCTGATCGGCACCGCTGGCACACCTACCAAGGAATCCGGGTGCTCCTGCTCGCCGTCTGGTTCGGCTGTGCCGTTACGGCCGCCACCCTTGCTTGAGCACAGCATGTCTGGATTGCGAGGTCTGTTGGGCTCGTCCGCGGTCGTGCGGAGCCGGCCGCGGCTTGTACAGCGATCGTGTCCTAATGGTGCAGTGATCGGAACCGGCTGGAGCCCTCGGACATCTACACTGGCGGAACAACATATCTGTCTGCGAAGGGGCAGTGATGGAAAGCAGGAACCCGGCCTTCCGAAGGGCGCCCATCGGGCAGCAGGCGCGGTCCTCCACGCCGGGCGCGCAACAGCTACAGAACATGTACAACGCGCCGTCTTACGTTCCGCCCAAGGTTGCCCGGCCGATGACGCTGGACGATGTCGTCGTGCGCGGCTTCCTATGCCTGGTGGCGCTCGTGACCACCGCCGCGCTCGCGTGGGTGCTGGTGCCGGTCGAGCTGGCCATGCCGGTGCTCATCATGGCGATCATCGCCGAACTGGGCATCTGGGCGTTCATCACGTTCGGGCAGAAGGCGAACGCGCCGCTCGTGTTGACCTTCGCGGCCGTTTATGGAGTGGTCGTCGGCATCATCAGCCATGCCTACAACGATCTCTACCACGGTGTGGTTCTGCAGGCCGTGGTGGGCACCGCGCTGGCCTTCGCCGCGATGCTCGCCGTCCACTCGCTGAGGATCTTCCGGGTGACGCCCAAGGTGGCCAAGTTCGTGATGGCCGCGGGCTTCGCGCTCGTGGGGCTCATGCTGATCAACCTGGTGGTGCAGGTGTTCGGGCCGGACTCGGGCATCGGCATCCGCGACCCGGGGAACCCGCTGGCCTACATCTTCAGTGTCGCCGCGATCCTGCTCGGCTGTTTCTTCCTCCTGCTCGACTTCGCGGCCGTGGAGGAGGGCGTACGGGCCGGGGCGCCGGAGAAGTTCGCGTGGTACCTGGCGTTCGGGCTCACCCTCAGCCTGGTGTGGATCTACCTCGAACTGCTGCGCCTGCTGTCGTACTTCAGCGGCCGAGACTAGGCGTTCACACATTGAGGATCCGGGGGGATTTCCCCCGGATCCTTACTGTTGAACGGACGTGTTTTGCCCACAGTGCTTCGCTTTGTGGCGTGCTCAATCGCCGGACGGCGGTTGGGGATGCGGGGGCGGAGCCCCGACATCGACGGTCCGGGGGGCGTCCCTCCGGGTTGCACCGCGGGCCATGGCGAAGGCGAGCGTCAGCTCGTCGAGCAGCAAGCGCCCCCGCCGCGCGGGTCAGTAACGGCGGGCGCGGCGGCTCAGCTCGTGTTCGTGTACGAGGGCGGACGCGTAGCCGTGGGAGATGCCATGTTCGTCGGCGAGCCAATTAACGCGTTCATCACAGCGAAGGAAGGCTGGTCCGTTTTCGATGGCTTGGAACCACTCAGGGAGGTCACGTCCAGTGACGACAGGAATGCGGGCGATGAGGTTCTTGTGCGTCTCCGGTGAGTGGTTCAGGGACATCGGCTACCTCCTGGTCGCTCCGTGCACCTCTTCTGCCGACTTTGCAACAGCTCAGGCGCTGAGACAACCCCCCGGACAAACCTTTCTGTCACGGTAAGTAGATCATCACTTACGATGTGTGCCGGGTTGGTTGCCCGAGGTGAACGGCCCTTAGGAGAGGACCGAAAATCGCCTGAATTGTGGGGAACAGGCGGTTTGCTCAGAGCCGTTCGAAGACCATCGCCATGCCCTGGCCGCCGCCCACGCACATCGCCTCCAGACCGAGCTCCTTGTCGTGGAACCGCAGGCTGTTGAGCAGTGTCGAGGTGATGCGGGCGCCCGTCATGCCGAACGGGTGACCGACCGCGATCGCGCCTCCGTTGACGTTGAGCTTGTCCATGTCGACGCCGATGTCGAGGGCAGACGGGATCACCTGTGCGGCGAAGGCCTCGTTGATCTCGACGAGGTCGATGTCGTCGATCGTCATGCCGGCCAGCTTCAGCGCCTTGCGGGAGGCCTCAACCGGGCCGAGACCCATGATTTCGGGGGAGAGCGCGCTCACACCGGACGACACGATGCGGGCGATCGGCGTGATGCCCAGCTCGGCCGCCTTGGTGTCGCTCATGACCACGACCGCGGCCGCGCCGTCGTTGAGCGGGCAGCAGTTGCCCGCGGTGACCGTGCCGTCGGGACGGAACACCGGCTTGAGCCCGGCGACCTTTTCCATCGTGGTGCCCGGCCGGGGCCCGTCGTCCTTGGCGACGACCGAACCGTCGGGCAGCGTGACCGGCGCGATGTCCTTCTCCCAGAACCCGTTGGCCAATGCCTTCTCCGCGAGATTCTGCGACCGTACGCCGAACTCGTCTTGCATCTCGCGGGTGATACCGCGCAGCCGTGCGACGTTCTCGGCGGTCTGGCCCATCGCGATGTAGATGTCGGGCACCGCGCCGTCCTCGCGCGGGTCGTGCCAGTCGCCCTCACCCTCGGCGAGCTTGGCCGTACGGGCCTCGGCCTCGGCAAAGAAGGGGTTCTTGGTGTCGGGCAGGCTGTCACTGCTGCCCTTGGCGAAGCGGCTCACCATCTCCACGCCCGCGGAAATGATCACATCGGCCTCGCCGGATTTGATCGCGTGGAAGGCCATCCGCGTGGTCTGCAAGGAGGAGGAGCAGTAACGAGTGATCGTCGCGCCAGGCACGTGATCCCAGCCGAGCAGGACCGTGACCACCCGGGCCATGTTGAAGCCCTGCTCGCCGCCGGGCAACCCGCAGCCGACAAGCAGGTCGTCGATGTCCTTCGGGTCGAGTTCCGGCACCTTGTCCAGCGCGGCCCGCACCATCTGGACGACCATGTCGTCCGGCCGCGCCTGCGTGAGCGATCCCTTGAACGCGCGGCCGATCGGCGAACGTGCGGTCGCGACGACAACAGCCTCGGGCATGACGGTCTCCCTCGTCACTCGGCGGCCAAGTGTTACTGATCGGTACCTAAGGAAACCTAACCCGTGCCGGGCGTCGTCGCACTACCCGGGGGGCCGGTATCACACGGGCGGGCAGTCAGCCGTACATGCCGGGAGTGGTGCCGTGGGCGTCGCGGATTGCGTGCAGCGCGCCGCGCTCGTCCCGCCACACCCGCCAACCGTCGCTCGCACCGGTGTACCAAGCGGGCGGCGCGCCGGCGGCCGTCGCCCGCCGTCCGGTCGACAGGTCGTACGCGCACAGCGCCGCGACCGGGTAGAAGCCCCGTTGGCCCACGATCTTCAACGGCGTCGGGGAGACCGTACAGAACGACCATGCGCGCAGGCCGCGCGGCGCGATGGCCGTCCCGCGGCTCAGGTCGTACGCGGTGCCGGCACGGTCGGGGACCATGAAGCCGACCGCGGACAGATCGGCGGGGAACGACAACCACCACGTCGCGCGCGGCGCGGTGGCGGCCGGCAGCTGCCCGGTCGTCTGCCCGGTCCGCGGGTCGAGCCGAACAAATCCGGCATAGTGCCCCCTGCGGTCGACCGCGCGGGTGATCAGCGCGATCGCCGGGCTGGCGCTGGGGTAGACCCGCAGCAGCCCGGGTCGCCGCCACACGAGCCGCCCGTCGGTCAGCCGCACGCCGAAGAAGCCGAACGACGACAGTCGTCCGCCGCCACCGGCCTGGTACGGCGCGATGTGACCGACCAAGATGTCGCCGATCGCGCCGAACT
>CALAED010000227.1 GCA_937891035.1 uncultured Thermomonosporaceae bacterium
TCTGGTGTCCTCAGCCGCGGTCCGGCCCGAGACGTACGCCTTCGGCGTCGAGGCATATCCCACCGTCGATGAGAAGGCGGCGGCGCTGCTGCATTCCGTGATCTGCAACCACGCCTTCGTCGATGGGAACAAGCGAACGGCATGGGTGGCCACCCGGGTGCTGCTGGCGCTCCACGGAAAACGTCCGGGACTCACCGAGGACCAAGCATATGAGTTGGTGATCCGGATCGCGACGTCGTGTTCACAGATCGAGGTCAAAGAGATCGCGGCGGCGCTGGCGGTCACTTCGGTGGGTGGTTGAGGGCGAGGTCGGCGAGCAGTGCTGCGCCGCTCGGCATGACGTCGTCGTCGAAGGCGGCCTCGGCGGAGTGGTTGTAGGGGGCGGTGGCCGGGTCGCGGTCGGGCGGGCAGGCGCCGAGAAAGACGAACGCGCCGGGCACGTCGTTGAGAACGAACGAGAAGTCCTCGGCCATCGGCACGGGGGTGGGCATCCGCACCAGCCGATCGCCGCCGAACAGTTCGCCGATGCGCCCCATGGCGAACTCGGTCTCGGGCTCGGTGGAGACGGTGACCGGGTAGCTCATCGAAAAGCCCGCCTCGACGGCCAGCCCATGGGCGGCTGCGATGCCCTTGACGACCTCGACGGCGCCCTCCTTGACCTTCGCGTGCGACAGCTCGGAAAAGGACCTGATGCTGGCCTCGAAGCGGGCCTCGTCGGGGATGATGTTGTCTTTGGTGCCGGCATGGAAGCTGCCCACCGTCAGCACGACGGGATCGAAGACGTCGAAGGCGCGAGTCACGAAGGTCTGCAGTGCGAGCACCATCTCACAGGCCGCCGGCACCGGGTCCTTGGCCCGATGCGGCTGCGAGGCGTGCCCGCCGACGCCCCGTACGGTGACCTCGAAGACGTCGGCGCCGCCGAGGACCGGCCCGGACCGGGTGGCGAACCAGCCGGTCGGCAGCTGCGCCGAGGCGACATGCAACGCGTAGGCGGCGGCCGGCCGGGAGCCGGCGGCGTCGAGCACGCCTTCTTCGATCATGTACGCGGCGCCGCGGCGGCCCTCCTCGCCCGGCTGGAACATGAGCACGACGTCACCGGGCAGTTGCGCGCGGCGCGGCGCGAGCAGCCTGGCCGCGCCGACCAGCATGGCGACGTGCAGGTCGTGGCCGCAGGCGTGCATCCGCCCGGCCACCTGTGACGCGTAGGAGACCCCTGACCGCTCGGATACGGGCAGCGCGTCCATGTCGGCGCGCAGCAGCACCGGCGGTCCCGTCCCGCCGCCGCGCAGCACTCCGGTCACCGACGATAGCGCCGTGCCGGTCGTGACCTCGATCGGCAGCCCGTCGAGCGCGGCGAGGATCTTCTCCTGGGTGCGCGGCAGGTCAAGGCCGACCTCGGGCTCGCGATGCAAATCGTGCCGGAGTGCGACGAGGTCGTCATGGAGATCGGCGGCGTCGGTCAGCAGCGTCATCGGGCACCTCCGCGATCAGCGTACGCGGCAGGGCGCGGGCGTCGTCCAGCCCCTAAGCGGCCGCGGCGAACTGAAACCGGACGACCGTGCGCAACTCGGCGCGGCCCAGCGCCACCCGCATGCGCGGGGCGGGACCCGCGGTGATCTCCTCGCGCAGTAGGCCGATGTCGGCTCTGGGCGGGCAGACGATGGTGACGGCCAGCCGCGGCCGGAGCCGGGTGCCGGTCAACCTGGCCCGCGCTACCAGCACCCCCGGCAGCCGTTCGACCTCATCGATGAAGTTGCTCCGTGAGGCCAGGACGGCCATCGGGGGAGCGATCCGGCCCAGCACGAGATGGCGCGACAGACCGGTGTGCGCCACCCCGATCAGCCCGATCAGCCCGGCGAGCGCCAGCGCGCCGCCGGCCGCGGCGACCGCGGGCCACAGCCACCAGAGTCCGGCCAGGAACCGGGATGACGATCCGTCGAGCACGGGCTCGGCCCGCACGCCGCCGCCGAAGGCGCCGAGGCCGCCGGCCAGCGCGAGCCCACCCGCGCACAGCAGCACGCCGCCCGCGGCGGCGAGCCCTAGTCGATGCCGCATGTCGTCTCGCTCATGGTCGCCGCCAGGTCAGCCGGACGATCACCGTGCGGTGATGGACCGGCTCTATCTCGGCCAGCCGGACGGCGACGGCGTTCCTTATCTCTTCGGCGAGGCCGGCGGGCATCGGATGGGTCGTGACCGCTCGGACGATCGCCCGGCACCGGAGCCGGCGGCGCAGCCGTACGGACGCCGACTCGACACCGGGCACGTCGGCCGCGGTGACGGCCAGCGCCCAGCCGAGACCGCGCCGGCCGACCCCGGCGATGACCAGGGGGTCGGTGCTGCGCAACGGCTCGGTCCGGGTGCGGCCGGGAAGCACGGCGAGCAGCATGAGCACGAGGCCGAGCCCGGTGACCGACCCCGCGACGCCGAGCACCGCTGGGTCGTGGAGCGGCAGCGTGCGCAGCAGGTGCTCCGCGCGGGTGACGAACCCGCGCAGAAACGAGTGCGGCCAGGTGATGACGGTGGCGGCGGTCAACGTCCCGGTCGTGAGCGCGCCGAGCGCGACGGCCGTGCGAGCCGGCAGGCGCGTCGGCCGAAACTCCCGCACCGCGGCCAGCCGCGCCGCCCGGCGCAGCGCGGAACCGCTCAGCAGGTCTTCCACCGACGTCGCCATGACATGCACGCCCCCCGAATGTCGTCACCCATTGAGATCATACTGTTACTCAAAGCGTCGGGGACAGGACTGTCTCCCGATGGATATGAATTTTCTTCATATCTGGCGGAGATGTGTGCCACGCTGCGTCCTATGGAGCTCAGGCGGCGCTATGAGGAGGCAACGGCGGACGTCGAACCGCCCTTGGCCATCGTGGACATGGACGCGTTGCGGGCCAACGCCGCGAACCTCGTGGCTCGCGCGGCCGGCAAACCGATCCGGGTGGCGAGCAAATCCGTCCGCTGCCGGGCCATTTTAGAGCAGATCCTGGAGATGGACGGCTTCGCGGGAGTGATGGCGTTCACCCTGCCAGAGGCGCTGTGGCTGGCCCGGCGGCGCCTGGCCGACGACATCCTGGTCGGCTACCCGACCGCCGACGCCGCCGCGCTGGCCGCGCTGGCCGCCGACCCGCACGCCGCGGCGACCGTGACGGTCATGGTCGACTCCATCGATCACCTCGACCTCATCGAGAAGGCGCGGGGGGATCTCAGCGACAGCCGACGGGGCGACGTCCCGCCGATCCGGGTCTGCCTCGACCTCGACGCCGCCTACCGTGCGTTCGGCGGCCGAGTGCGCGTCGGCGCCCGCCGCTCTCCCGTGCACACCCCCGAGCAGGCCGCCGCGCTGGCCAAGCAGATCGTCCGCCGGGCCGGCCTCGTGCTGACCGGGATCATGGCGTACGAGGCGCAGATCGCCGGCGTCGGCGACAACCCGCCGGGCCGGCCCGTGCGGGCGCGCGCGATCCGCCTCATACAGGCCAGGTCGCGGGCCGAACTGGCCAGGCGGCGCACCGAGGTGGTGAACGCGGTCAGGGACGTCCAGCCCGACCTTGAGTTCGTCAACGGCGGCGGCACCGGCAGCGTGCACAAGACGGCGGTGGAGGACGCGGTCACCGAGGTGGCCGCCGGCTCTGGGCTCTACCATCCGGCGCTGTTCGACCACTACACCGGCTTCGCCGGGCGGCCCGCCGCGCTGTTCGCGCTCCCCGTCGTCCGGCGCCCCGGGCCCGGCGTTGTGACCTGCCTCGGCGGCGGTTACCTGGCCTCGGGCAGCGCGGACAACAGCCGCCTGCCGCAGCCGTACCTGCCCGCCGGGCTTTCGTACGACGCGGCCGAGGGGGCCGGCGAGGTGCAGACCCCGCTGCTCGGCCGGGCCGCCGACACGCTCGCCCTGGGCGACCGCGTCTGGTTCCGGCACGCCAAGGCCGGTGAGCTGTGCGAGCGTTTCGGCGCCCTGCACCTGGTGGAGGGCGACCGGCTGACCGGAACCGTGCCGACGTACCGTGGTGAGGGCGAGACCTTTTTGTGAGCTCTGAGAAAGTGGTGCCATGGCCGATGGCATCGATGGCATCAACAGCGCCGCGGACGTGGGAGAACCGCCAAATCCATCGCTCGAGGACCCGTGCGGCGAGCGCGAAGCCGTCCGCCGGCGGCTCCTGGCGGGACGGGCGGCGGGCGACGGCGCCGGTCCGGCGGGCCCAGACGCATTCGACACCTTCCTTTCCGGGCGGGTGTTCATGGACATGATCTTCACCGGGCTCGCCGGGTTGCCGCCCCCCGGCACCGAGTTCGTCACCGACGGGCTCGGGTCCGCCCCGGGGGGCGTCGCCAACATCGCGATCGCGATGAGCCGGCTCGGCCTGCGGGTGGGGCTGGCCGCCGCGTTCGGCGACGACATGTTCGGCGCCTACCTGTGGCGGGCGCTGTCGGAACAGGAGGGCGTCGGGCTCGGTCTGTCCCGCCGGGTGATCGGCTGGCCGACGCCGGTGACGGTCTCCCTCGCCTACGGCACCGACCGGAGCCTGGTCACCTACACCAAACCGCTGCCGATCCCGGAGGACGACCTCGTCGTGGCCGCGCCGCCGGCCAGGATCTGCTTCATCGAAGTCGACCGGCCGGTACCCGACTGGGCGATCACGATGCGCGGGCGCGGCACCACCGTCTTTTCCGACCTCGGCTGGGATCCCACCGAGGCATGGTCGACCGCGGTGCTCGATCGGCTGCGCCATGTGGACGTCTTCTTGCCCAACGCGGTCGAGGCCATGGCCTACACTCGTACCTCTTCGGCGGAAGAGGCCCTCGACGCGCTCGCCGCCCGCGTGCCCATCGTCGCGATCAAGCTCGGCGGCCACGGCGCGATCGCCGCCGACGCGACGACAGGCGAACGGGTCACGGCGCCGGCGCTGCCGATCCATCCGCTCGACCCGACAGGGGCGGGCGACGTGTTCGCGGCCGGATTCGCGTTCGGGACGCCCGCCGGGTGGCCGCTGGCGTAGAGCACCGCGGGGTCGGCCGGGTGCGGCACGAAGGAGTGCACGTGGTAGAAGGCCGCCGGGTCCGG
>CALAED010000228.1 GCA_937891035.1 uncultured Thermomonosporaceae bacterium
GTAGTTGTCTTTGCCGCCTAGGAAGTAGTTCCACACCCGCGCCGTATGCGGCACCATGTGGTGTTTTAAAATCCGATCCCCATTCGGATCGGCAGCGGTTCCGGTCACGGCGACAGCTCCTCGTTTATATCGCGGCACGGAAGGCAAAACCCTACGGGCTCGTTCCTGAAACGCTCAAGCCGGCGTCCGCTACTGGCCCGCCGACCGCGCAAACGGCAAAATTCCGCAAACGGCGTCATTTCGGAAAAACTGCCCCACCCACTCTGTACGTCGCGGCATCGCGCGGCACAGCCGGCCGTAGCCCCGGTGATCAACATGGCCGGTTCTTCGATGGGATGGATCTGGTGCCGCCCGGCAGCTATCCGTTGTGGCCTGTTTTGTGAGAGATCAGGGAGTTTTGGAGTTCATGGCGCCGGAATTGGCGCGGCAACGGTCCCCGGACGGCGGCGACGATCAGGCCATCGACGAGGTCGTTAGCGGGCGCACGTTGTGGTGTGTGCCCCTACCGTGTGTGCCCCCTACCGGATTCGAACCGGCGCTGCCGCCTTGAAAGGGCGGTGTCCTAGGCCGCTAGACGAAGGGGGCCGAACATGGCCAGGCGACGGCCCCGGTCAGCTTAGGGGACGGCGGGCGCTGGCGCCAAAGCGGTTCCAATGTTACCGGGGCCGACGCGGCAAGAGACCCTGGCCCTCGCCCGGCGAGGTGGTGCCGGTTGGCGTGGGGGTGGTCGGTGCCGGAGCGGGCGGGCTGGGGGTGGGTGAGGGCGGCGGCGCGATCGTACGGTCGGGGTTGGTTTCGAGGCTGCGCTTGATCTCGGCGGACTTTTGGCCGAGGCCGCCGATCGTGATGTCGTCCCAGCCCTGCAGCCGGTGGGTGGCGCGGTTGAAGTAGAGGATCGACATCTCGATGGGGGTGGGCTGCTCGTGCTCAAGGCCGCGCAGGCCGGCCCCTCCCGTCGAGCCTTGGACGAACAGCCGGGTACCCGCGGACATCAGCCGGGTTTGGCGTTGGTGGGAGTGGCCGGCCAGGACGAGCGGCGCGATGCCGTTGAAGGCCTGTGCCTCGGTCGGGTCGTGCAGCACGACGACGTCCGGGGTGACCCCGGAGTTGTACAGGCTGGTGGCGAGCCGCCGGCCCTGCTGAAGGAGCGCTTCGGCGCCGACGTTGTCGTCTCGTGTGGTCTTGTCCGGGGTGAAGCGGGGGTCGCCGCTGCCCCAGATCCGCAGCCCGGCGACCTCTTTGGTGTTCCCGGTGAGGACGGTGGCGTTCTTTTCCTCGGCGACCGCCGCCTGGATGGCTCCCGAGTCGTGGTTGCCCCGGACGAAGACGTACGGGACCTTCAGCTTGCCGATTCCGGAGACGAATTTCTCCTCCGGCCCGGAACCGTGGTCGGTGAGGTCGCCGCTGTCGATGATGAGCTGGACCTGGAACTGCTGCGAGACGGAACGGATGACGCTCCACGCGACTGGGTTGAGATGGATGTCGGATACGTGCAGCACCCGCAGCGTGGTCGGGTCGGGCTCGTAGATCGGCAGCGCCGATGTGGCCGAGTACAGACGGGACACGTTGCCGACGATCTGGGCGAGTTGCGCCCGGTAGGTGTCGAATCGCCGGACGATGCTTTTGGCGTCCCCGACGAGTTGCGGAGCGCTCGTGAGCAGTCCGGTGAACCGCGGCTCGACCACGGACTGCGGGTTGAAGGTGACCAAGGCGAGCGACCCGACCGCCAGCACGCCGCCGAGGCCGACCGCCCCGGTCCGCAGGGCGTAGCGCCACGAACGGAACACCACGAGTCCGGCCAGCGCGGCACAGCCCGCCCCGACGACGCCGCCCCGCAGCGCCACCATGAGCACACCGTGCCGTACCTCGCCGCCGATCGTGGTGCTCAGCGAATCCAGCTCGGCCGGGTGCTCGATCAGGTGCCGGGCCGGTTCCGGCCGCAGCCGCGCGATCTGGGCGTCCAGCCGCAGCGGGCCGCGATGGGTGTCGAGCTGCAGCGTGCCGAGCGGCGGGATGTCCACCACTGTGCCGCCCGACCACGACGGCCGCAGTGACATCGACACGTCGGCCGGCCCGATCGGGGTCTGTGCCCGCCCGCCGAGCAGCATGCCGATGGCGGCGCCGAGCAGACCCACTATGACCACGGCGGCGATCCGCAGCGTCCTGTCGCTGGGCAGTCGGTTCCTGACCGCTGCGATGACCATGGGTGTATTCCCACGCTCCTCGGGTTGCCGCACAATACTTATCGTGATCGAGGTGACGCGGCAGGAGTTCGAGGATCTGGTTTCCGAGGCCCTCGACACCATCCCGCCAGAGCTGGCCAAACTCATGGACAACGTCGTCATCGTCGTCGAGGACGACGCGCCGGAGCCCGGCTTGCTCGGCCTCTACTACGGCATACCGCTCACCGACCGCGGTGACTGGTACGCCGGCGTCCTACCCGATCGCATAGCGATCTACCGTAACGAGATTTTGCAGATCTGCGAGACGGTGGAGGACGTCGTCGACGAGGTACGCATCACCGTCGTCCATGAGATCGCACACCATTTCGGCATCGGCGATGACCGGTTGCACGAACTTGGCTGGTAATTTGGGTACGTTAGGTCACAGAATAGCCACTGAGCGTGAGTTAATAGACCCATGGTCGCTCGTCCACACAACGCGGGCGAGCGTGGCATGGGACCGCGCGCGGCGGGGCGGCATCGGCGTCCTCCGGAAGCACAAGCGACATACCGAGAGGTCTTCGCCATCGGCGAGTTCCGTACGTTGTGGCTGGCCCAGGTGCTTTCCTACATCGGGGACCAGCTCGCACAGGTCGCGCTCGCCATCTTGGTCTACCACCGTACGGGCTCGCCGCTGCTCACCGCGGTGACCTACGCGCTGACCTACCTTCCGCCGATCGTGGGCGGTCCCGTGCTGTCCGGCCTGGCCGACATGTTCCCGCGCCGGACGGTCATGGTCGTCTGCGACCTGCTGCGCGCCGCGATCATCGGGCTCATGGCGATCACGGCCATGCCGTTCGCGGGGCTGTGCGCCATGGTGTTCTTGGCCGTGCTGCTGGGGGCTCCGTTCAGTGCCGCCCGCGCCGCGCTGCTGCCGGACGTACTGCCGGGGGACACGTATGTGGCGGGCTCGGCGATCAACAACATCACCCACCAGGCCAGCCAGATGCTCGGCTTTTTGGCGGGCGGCGCGCTGGTGGCCGCGGTGGGCACGCGGCAGGCGCTCGCCCTCGACGCCGTCACGTTCGCCGCGTCCGGGGTGATCTTGCTGGTCGGGCTGCGCCGCCGCCCGGCGCCCGACCGGGCCGGACGCGCGGGCAGATCCCTGTGGCGGCAGACACGAGCGGGGGCGCGCCTGGTCTTCGGCGACACGACGCTGCGGTCGCTGGTGTCATTTGCGTGGCTATGTGGGTTTTACGTGCTGCCGGAAGGGCTGGCCGCCCCCTACGCCGCGACCTTCGGAGGCAGCGCGGTGACCGTCGGGCTGCTGATGTCCGCGATGCCGGTCGGCACGGTCATCGGTGCCTTCCTCTTCAGCCGGTTCGTCCGGCCGAGCGACCGGATCCGGGCGATCGGCGGGATGTCCATGCTGGCCTGCGCCCCGCTGATCGGGTCGGCCCTGCATCCACCGCTATGGGCGGTGGTGGTGCTGTGGGCGCTGTCGGGCGTCGGCAGCGCCTATCAGATCGCCGCCAACGCCGCGTTCGTCGCCGCCGTGCCCCCGTCCGGGCGAGGACAGGCCTTCGGCCTCGCCCAGTCGGGCATCCTGGCCGGGCAGGGGCTTGGCATCCTCGTCGGCGGAGCGCTCGCACAGGTGCTCGGCCCCGAGCCGGTGGTCGCGCTCGCCGGTGTGGCCGGGCTCACCGTCGCGACCATGCTCGCGCTCTCTTGGACGCACGTACGCGGCGACGTGATCGCGGCCACCCTGCAACGGGCCGATGCCGAGTCCGCGGCCGACTGACATGCCCGTTCAGTCGTTCATCGCGCACCGGCGCGGGCTCAGCCGGTGCGCTTGTTGTGCCACTGCTTGTCGAGGAGCCCTTGAACGATGGAGGTGCGCTCGCCCTCCTCCGGGATCAACAGCCAGCCCGCCACGTAGATGAACGCGGCCGTACCGGCGGTGAAGACGCAAAGGCCGGCCAGGACCAGCCTGAGGATGTTGGCGTCGACGCCGAAGTGCTCGCCGGCGCCGGAGCACACTCCGGCGATCATGCGCCCGGTGCGCGTACGCCGTAGCTCGCGCGGTTTCGTGTTCGCGTTGGTGCCTGTGCTCGCGTTCTGTTCCATGTCACCGATCGTGCTCTTCGGCACGTCCTCCCGCCATCAGGATTCGCCCTGAGGAGACCCCGAGACGCCCCCGACAGCACCCCGCACAGTACTCCGTCTGCGAGCCTGGGGGGATGAGTGAGATCGAACGCCTTGGCCTCGGCCTCGCGGCGCTCGGCCGGCCGGCGTACATCAACGTCGGGCGCGCCGCCGAACTGCCCCCGTCCCGCGGCGTCGCGGCGATGCGGACCGCGACCTGGGAGGTGCTGGACGCGGCGTACGCGGCCGGGATCCGCTGGGTGGACGCGGCCCGCTCGTACGGACGGGCCGAGGAGTTTCTGGCGGGGTGGCTGGCCGACCGCGACCACGATGACGTGACGGTGTCGAGCAAGTGGGGCTATGCGTACGTCGGGGACTGGCGCGTGGACGCCGACGTCCACGAGGTCAAGGAGCACACCCTGGCCCGCTACCGGAGCCAGTTGGCCGAGACCAAGGCCCTGCTGGGCGATCGGCTCCGGCTGTATCAGGTCCACTCCCTGACCGCCGACAGCCCGCTCTTCGCCGACGCCGCGCTCCAGCGCGCGCTCGCCGAGACGGCGGCGGCGGGCCTGCCGATGGGCTTTTCCACGACGGGGCCGGGACAGGCCGATACCGTACGACGCGCTCTCGACCTGCGGGTGGACGGCCGTTCCCTGTTCACCTCCGTCCAGTCGACCTGGAACGTCCTCGAGCCGTCGGTCGAGTCCGCCCTGTACGAGGCGCACGAGGCGGGGCTGCGCGTCAT
>CALAED010000229.1 GCA_937891035.1 uncultured Thermomonosporaceae bacterium
GCCCGGCGTGGCCTCCTGGCCGCCCTGCCCCGGGGGACCCGGCTGCGGGCCCGGACGACGATGGCGACAAGCGGGCGCCTGGCGAGCCGTAACCCGGGCGCGGGCCGTCATCAGGACGTGGGCCCTACCCCGGGTGCGGGTCGTATCGAGGGCGTGGGCCCCACCCAAGGCGTAGGCCGTTACGAGGGTGCGGGCCGTGGGGCCTGACCCGGCGGTCGCCACCGTCCGCACCGCCGTGCGCCGCGTGCTGGGCGAACTCGACCCGGCCCGGGGGTGCGTGCTCGTCGCGTGCAGCGGCGGCGCCGACTCGCTGGCGCTGACCGGGGCCCTCGCCTTCGAGGCGCCCAAGTCCGGCCACCGCGCCGGTGCGGTGACCGTCGACCACGGGCTCCAGGAGGGTTCGGCGGATCGCGCCGCACGTCTCGTCCGGCTGCTGCGCGACCTCGGCCTCGACCCGGCGGAGTCGATTGCGGTCAAGGTGGACGAGCGGGGCGGGCCCGAGGCCGCGGCCCGCGAGGCCAGATATACCGGACTCCAGGAGGCGGCCGTCCGGCTGGGGGCGACGGCGGTGTTGCTCGGCCACACCCTCGACGACCAGGCCGAAACGGTACTGCTCGGGCTCGCGCGCGGGTCAGGGGCCCGCTCTCTGGCCGGCATGCCGCGCACGTTCGAGCGGGGCGCCGTCCGGTTCGCCCGGCCGCTGCTCGACCTCGATCGCGTGACCACCCGTCGCGCATGTACGGCCATGGGCCTGTCGGTCTGGGACGATCCGCACAACACCGATCCGGCCTTCACCAGGGTCCGGGTCCGTGAGGACGCGCTGCCCGCGCTCGAGGACGCGCTCGGTCCCGGGGTCGCCGCGGCGCTGGCCCGTACCGCCCGGATGTTGCGCGAGGACGCGGACGCGCTCGACGCCTGGGCCGACCAGGCCTGGCGCGCCGCGGTCGCCGCGGCTGCGGCCGCACCCGGCGCACCCATCGCAACCGACGCGCGTGGGGCACCCCACGCACCCACTGCACCTACTGAAACCACCGCGACGGGCGCGCCCCACGCACCGGGCGCGCCTCCCGCGACGGGTGCGGCTCCCCTGGCCGCCGCACCTGATCGGGCGGCGCTGGACGTCGTCGTGCTCGCCGAGCTGCCCCGAGCCGTACGGACGCGGGTGCTGCGCCGGGCCGCGATCGTCGCCGGCAGCCCGCCGGGGACCCTGGCCGCCGTCCACATCGACGCGGTGGACCGGCTGGTCACGGCCTGGCACGGGCAACGGTACGTCGACCTCCCCGGCGGCGTACGGGCGGCCCGCCGGTATGGGAAGCTGCTCGTGTTCGGCTTCGGCGAACTCAGCGAGCCCACATAGCCCGCATCAGGGCGGGCCCTAGGGAGGGTTGTGGACGAGAAGGACATGGGCGCCGACCTCGAGAAGGTGCTCATTCCCGCGGACGAGCTGCAGGCGAAGATCGCGTCACTGGCGGCCCAGATCAGCACCGACTACAGCGGCCGGAATCTGCTACTGGTGGGCGTGCTCAAGGGCGCCGTCATGGTCATGGCCGACCTGGCCAGGGCACTGGACATCCCGGTCGAGATGGATTGGATGGCGGTGTCGTCGTACGGCTCGGGCACCAAGTCCTCCGGCGTCGTGCGGACCATCCTCGACCTCAAGACCGACATCACCGACCGCCACGTACTCCTCGTCGAGGACATCGTCGACTCGGGGTTGACCCTCGCCTGGCTGATCAGCAACCTGAGGTCGCGCAACCCTGCCTCGCTCGAGGTCTGCGCCCTGTTGCGCAAACCCGAGGCGGCGCGGATCGACGTATACGTCAAATATGTGGGGTTCAACATCCCGAACGAGTTCGTCATCGGCTACGGGCTCGACTATGCCGAGAAGTACCGCAACCTGCCCTTTGTGGGAACACTTGCCCCACACGTGTACGGTGGCGGGCGGGAACAACACGGGAACAACAGGGACTAGCCGGGACGTTGCACCGTGCGAATAGGTACGCCGGAGATCGTCGGCTGCGATGTTCGCCGTAGCCGGTGTACCGTCGGTATCTCGGCTGTAAACCGGGGTAACCACTAGGGAGACCGCCCCGGCGGGCCCCGCGCGAGCCGTTGGCGCGCACGAGGGTCCGGTGGGGTTTCGCAGACGCTGGTCAGGAGGGACGGGCCCCGGAAGGGGTTGCCGAATAATGGACGTCAAGCGCTACTTTCGTGGACCGCTGCTGTGGATCCTGCTGTTCGGGTTGCTGGTCGCCCTCGTGATGTGGGGTGTCAACCCCGGTGGGTCGTATGAGAAGACCGACACATCCAAGGTCATCACCGCGATCAACAACAACCAGGTCAGGTCGGCCCTGGTCGTGGACAAAGACCAGCGGATCGAGATCACCCTAAAGGACGGCGGCAAGAAGCAGCAGGCCTCCTGGGTGAACGGCCAGGGCAAGGACCTGGCCAACGTGCTGCAGCAAAAGGCTCAGCAGGGCCAGCTGCCCGGCGGCTACAACGTGCAGGTGCCCAAGCAGAACCTCTTCGTGAGCCTGCTGTTCAGCTTCCTGCCGATCGTCGTGGTCGTGCTGATCTTCCTGTTCATCATGAACCAGATGCAGGGCGGCGGCTCACGGGTGATGAACTTCGGCAAGTCCAAGGCGAAACTCATCACCAAGGACACTCCGAAGACCACCTTCAACGACGTGGCCGGTGCCGACGAGGCCATCGAGGAGCTGCAGGAGATCAAGGACTTCCTGCAGAACCCGGCCAAGTTCCAGGCCATCGGCGCCAAGATCCCCAAGGGCGTGCTGCTGTACGGCCCGCCCGGCACCGGTAAGACGCTGCTGGCCCGGGCGGTGGCCGGCGAGGCCGGCGTGCCGTTCTATTCGATCTCCGGTTCCGACTTCGTCGAGATGTTCGTCGGCGTCGGCGCGTCCCGGGTTCGTGACCTGTTCGAGCAGGCCAAGGCCAACGCCCCGGCGATCATCTTCATCGACGAGATCGACGCCGTCGGCCGGCACCGCGGCGCCGGGCTCGGCGGCGGGCACGACGAGCGCGAGCAGACCCTCAACCAGCTGCTGGTCGAGATGGACGGCTTCGACGTCAAGGGCGGCGTCATCTTGATCGCCGCCACGAACCGGCCCGACATCCTCGACCCGGCGCTGTTGCGGCCCGGCCGGTTCGACCGGCAGGTCGTCATCGACCGCCCCGATCTCGAAGGCCGCAAGGGCATCCTGCGGGTGCACGCGCGCGGCAAGCCGCTGACGCCGGACGTCGACCTCGACACCATCGCGCGCCGCACCCCCGGGTTCACCGGCGCCGACCTGGCCAACGTCATCAACGAGGCGGCGCTGCTGACCGCCCGCTTCGATCGCAAGCAGATCGACATGGCCACGCTCGAGGAGTCGATCGACCGGGTGATGGCCGGGCCGGAACGCAAGACCCGCGTGATGTCCGAGTCGGAAAAGAAGATCATCGCTTATCACGAGGGTGGCCATGCCCTGGTGGCGCATGCGCTGCCCAATGCCGATCCGGTGCACAAGGTGACGATCCTGCCCCGTGGGCGCGCGTTGGGTTACACGATGACGCTGCCGATGGAGGACAAGTTCCTCACCACCCGCTCGGAGATGATGGATCAGCTGGCCATGCTGCTGGGCGGCCGTACGGCCGAGGAGCTGGTCTTCCACGAGCCCACCACCGGCGCGGCCAACGACATCGAGAAGGCGAGCTCGATCGCCCGCAACATGGTGACCGAGTACGGCATGAGCGAGCGCCTCGGCGCCCGCAAGTTCGGCACCGGGGCCGGCGAGGTGTTCCTCGGCCGCGATGTGGGTCACGAACGGGACTACTCCGAGGACATCGCCTCGGCGATCGACGACGAGGTGCGGCGGCTCATCGAGTCCTCCCACGACGTCGCCTGGGAGATCCTGGTCGAATACCGCGACGTCCTGGACGAGCTCGTCCTGCAGCTTATGGATAAAGAGACCCTCTCCAAGGATCAGGTGCTCGATATCTTCTCGCCGATCGAGAAGCGGCCGCTGCAAAAGTCCTACACCGGCTACGGCAAGCGGCTCCCGTCCGACCGGCCGCCGGTGCTGACGCCCAAAGAGCTGGCCCTCATGGGCCCCAAGGACGTTCAGGACCTGGCGCCGGGCAACGGCGGTCAGCGGTCCGGTGAGCCGGCAGAGGAGCAGGGCGAGCGCGAGAGCTGACGAGCCGACAGAGTTCGACCGGGGAGCCGACCAAGTGGTCCAGCCCTATGACGAAGACGCCCCGATGGAGGTAGACCCTCCCGGATTCGATCATGTGCGGGTCGAAAAGGCCGTCCGCGAGATCCTGATCGGGATCGGCGAAGATCCCGACCGGGACGGCCTGCGGGACACACCGGCCCGGGTGGCCCGAGCCTACGCCGAACAGTTCGCCGGGCTGCGGCAGACTCCGGAACGCGTCCTCAACAGGGTGTTCGAAGCGGATCATGACGAGATGGTGCTGGTCAAGGACATCGAAGTCTATTCCACGTGCGAGCATCACCTTTCGCCCATACATGGGCTGGCGCATGTGGGTTATACGCCCAATGAGAAGGGCCAGATCACAGGGCTGTCCAAGCTGGCCAGGCTGGTGGACGTCTACGCTCGGCGACCGCAGGTGCAGGAGCGTATGACCAGTCAGATCGCTGACGCGCTGATGCGTGTCCTGGAGCCGCGCGGCGTGATCGTCGTCATCGAGGCCGAGCATCTGTGCATGACGATGCGGGGAGTACGCAAGCCGGGCGCGAAGACCGTCACCTCCGCGGTGCGCGGCGACTTCCGGGATTCCGCCGAAACCCGGGCGGAGGCCATGAGCCTCATCCTGGGCCAATAACGCGGGACAGGTGTCTGGCCCTGCCGGGGCCGGCGGGTTCGCCCAGCGCGCTTCAGCGTTCGCTGTTGTGGGCACGGTGATTACCGTCGCGCATGCACCTCAGTCAGCGCTCGCCGCGGTCGCGGTCGAGCCCACCCTGGCCTTTATGGCCCGAAGTCGGGCGTACGCTGACTACGCTGTGGGGCCGTGATGGTGGAATCGAAGCG
>CALAED010000230.1 GCA_937891035.1 uncultured Thermomonosporaceae bacterium
TGGCCGGCGTCACCACCTGGTAACACTGGGTCGCCACGGTGCGCCTGGCGGCGGCTCGACCCGGGATGCGCACCGGCTCGCCGCGTGCGATCGCCCGGCCCGCCAGCGCCGCCTCCACCTCGAGCGCCCGGCGGCCGGTGCCGTCCGGCACCCGGCCGAACCGCTGCTGTAGCACGTGGGCAAGCTCGTGCCCGAGGATCTCCCGCCCGCGCGGCGTCCACGGATCATAGGCACCGGGCGCGAAGAAGACATCCTCGCCCCGGGCGTACGCGAGCGGCCCGGTCGGCGCCGACTCGTGCACGCGCACCTGCGTGAAACCGGCGCCGAACAAGGCCTCCATCTCGGCGCGTAATGATCGTGACAGCGGTCTGGCCGCGCTCATGTCAACCCCGTTCCTTTCAGCTTCCGTTGGCCCAGGAAGCAGGCGTCTATAAGCCATCATCGCGACCAGACGTGGCGGCACCAGAGGCTTTGGACCCTAAGCAATGATGCGTCGCGCACCGTAACAAAGAGTCGTTCATCGTCAAACGCCCGCATACATCGCGAGCTTCCTAATCTCTCTGGTCAGAGGTGCTCCGGCCACACGATCTGCATCCAGTCGTCGTCGTCTTCGGCCATGTCCTCAAAGCCGTACTTGCGGTACAACCCCATCGCATCGGCTGTCGAGAGCACGACACGTCGCAGCCGCCATTGCCTGGCATCAGCCATGATTCGATCCATCAAGAACTTCGCCAGGCCGATGCCTCTGACCCCGCGCTCTAGATACACATCTCCGAGCCAGGCGACCACGGTGTAGTCGGTGACCAGCCGAGCGAACCCCACTTGAGGTCCGTCCGGCGCATAGACCCCGTAACAGTGCGAGTGCTTGAGTGCTTGGGCGATGCGTTCCTTCGGCCGGCCGGGTGCCCAGTAGGTGTCAGTGGACAGCCTCTCGTGAATCCAATCAAGGTCCAGACGATTCGGGTCGGTGGAAATCTCATAGTCGGGGGCCGAAAGCGCCATCGTCTGCTAACTCCCTCATCAGAGACTGATCATCGCCGTCACCGGCCACTGTCTCAGCTTTGGAAGACCCGATGTCGACATACAGCCGATATGCCTGTCGCCGCAGCTCACGTGCTCGGTCGGCGTTACCCCTGAGTGCCTCGAGGACGCCCAGACTGCGCAGGGCGTCGGCCTCGCCGACCCGGTCACCGATGCGGCGATGCAATTGGCTGCCCTTCTCCAAGTACTCGGCGGCATCGTCGTACCGGCGCTGCGCCACCGCCAAGTCTCCAAGACCCCGTAGGCAGTCGGCCTCACCGAGCCGATCCCCGGTTTCGACGTACGTTTGGAGCGCCGACGCGTACTTCTCAAGCGCGTCAGCCCAGCGACCTTGCAACCGGGCGGCTTCGGCCAGCCCCCACAGGCTTTCGGCCTCGCCGCGGCGGTCTTCATTGCGGTGGAAGAGATCCCAGGCCTGGCGGTACAGCGCGATCGAGTCATCTATCTCGCCGCGAAGGGCGGCGATCTCGCCGGTGCCGAGCAGACAGATGGCGTCGCCCGACTCATTGCCCAACTCTGCGTACAGTTTGCGAGCGGAATCGAAGTACGACAGTGCATCGTCGTGCTTGTCGGCCAGCCGCATCACATGGCCCAGTTCGCTCAACGAGGCCGCCAGGCCGTTCCGGTCGCCGGCGCTCCGGTACAGCTCGACGGCCCGCTGGAGCCGTTCGGTCGCTTCCTCGTAGCGGTCCAGCATCCGGCCGACCTTTCCCAAGCCGAGCAACCCCGCCGCCTCGAGCGTGATGTCGTTCACCTTCCGCGCGGTGTTGACCGCGAATTGGAGGAAGAAGTTGGCGTCCTCGGTGAAACCCCACCGCAGCAATGGCGTCCCCACATGTGCTGATATCCGCAGCAGCGGCCGCAGCACTTCTTCGTCATCGTGCTCACCGAGTACGGACACGGTGTGCCGCAGATTCTCGCGTTCCGCCAGCAGCCACGCTTCGTTGTCGGAGTGCGCCGTTGCTTCCGCGGTGTCGGCTTGATGGGAAAGTAGCCGGAGCAAGGCCGTGCGCCACTGCTCGGAATCGATCCGTTGGTCAGCCTGCTTGGCAACGTGGACAGCGATCAGGTCGTGGAATCGCCACATGGAGCCCGACCGCTGGATCAGGTTCGCCGCCGCCAAATCAGCGAGCAAAAGTTTCGCCTTACGCTCCGGAATGTTCATCATGGCGGCCAGGTTGCCGGCCGTCAGGTCATAGCCCGGTTGCCTGGACAACAGGCACAACGCGAGTTGTTGCTGATCGGGCAGCCATTGATAGGACATCGCGAACGCGGCCCACACACGGCCGACCGCTTGCGACAGTACCGACCCGCCCTCGTCATCCCGGCCGGCCCACAGTTCGGCGAGCTCATCGGCGATGTCAGCCATGGAGAGCTCGCTGTATCGCGACAACGCTTCCCGGGCGATGTCGTACGCCAGCCCGAGGCCACCGGTGAGCTCGGCGAGCCGGACGGCCGCTGCCCGCTCCCCATCGGGGCGAGTGGCCGCGAACGTCTCGGCGAGATCGGTGGTGGCTATCGGCCGCAGGTGGTACTCGACGGCCGGCAGGTCGGTCAGGCGCGCTCGGCTGGTCACGAATACCACGCAGTCGCCATTGGTGGGCAGCAGCGTCGTGATTTGGTCGGCGTTTCGCGCGTTGTCGAACACCATGGCGCGAAACCCGTATCGCATCACTTCGCCGCGCCACATGCTGGCGCGCATCTCAGTGGACTGGGCGACGCTTCCCCCGGGCATTCCACACGCGATGAGCAGTTCTCCCAGGACCATGTGGGGGTCAGCGGGCGGCGCCGAGCGCCCATCGGAGTCCGTCGCGTAGCCGCGCAGCGACACGAACGGAATGTCGTATCCGGCGGGCTGGCTAATCTGCTGCGCCATCTCAATGGCAAAGCTGGTCTTTCCGACCCCCGCCATGCCGTGTATCACGACCACGAGTGGCGTCCCATTGATGCGGCGGGCGACCAGGTCAACGATCGCCCGCTGGTCCTGTGCCCGCCCGACCAATTCGATGCGGCGGGGCAGGGCAAAGCCACCGGGACGCCAGCTTGACATCTGCGTGGTGCGGTTGGTGACCTCTTGGATGGCTCCGAGCACGGCCTGATGCCGGTAGATCGTCTCGATCCGATCATGCAGCGTTTCGAGGACGCCCCCCGGCTGGCCGCGACGCGCGATCTCAGCACGAATGTGACGCTCCAGCGCCGCGGCGAGATCGTCGCGATCCACACCTAGCCGGCCCAAAGGTGTGGCGCCGCCGGCTTCGACCGCGTCACGATCGGCCAGCAGTTGGTCTACAGCGTCACGCAAGCTCGTTGTGCCGTCGCCGGTCTGGGGAGTTCGCACGTGAACCGCGACCGGCCCGGCGCCGTCAAGCATTAAGCGTCGCAGCGCATCCCTCGCCTGCGGCTCGGCGAGATGCTCGCACACCGCAAGGTCAACGGCGCTGTGCACCGCGTTGCGGGTGGCCTTGGCGACCGCGGACCGGCGCAACATGCCTTGGACGGAGTCCCCAATGACGGCGCCAACGAGATCGAGGGCGAGGTCAGCGAACAAGAGCGGTGCCCTTCCCCTGAATTGGCACGGCGTCGTCACCCATAGTCGCGCGATGCCAACCGACCACGCTACACCGCTGGCCGGAGAAGTGCGGCCGCACCTGGGTGAACCGCGAGGCGTCAGCCGTACGGCATCCCTCCCACCTCGTTCGACGGCGGTCCGCTCTTGGCTGTCGGCCGTAAGGCCGTCCGACATCGGCCATCTGAAGCAAATGCGCACTATCTCCACTCATGCGCGATGTTTTCGCGGCCTCGCCGTGGACTCCCCGAATTGCGGCGAACTTCCACATATCCGACGGTGCTGCGGGTCGGCCTCCGTGGCTCAGGAGAGACCGACGCGGGCGGCGGCCTTGGCCCAGGCGGCCTCGCCGCCGGAGGCGTCGCCGGTGGGTTCGTAGCGGCGCAGCGGCTGGGTGCGGGCGACGAGCGAGCGCATCGCCGGCAGGTCGGTGACGAGACCGTGCGTACGGGCCTGGACCAAGACGTTGCCGATGGCGGTGGCCTCGGCCGGACCGGCGATCACGGGCAGCCCGCAGGCGTCGGCGGTAAGCCGGCACAGCAACTCGTTGTGGGCGCCGCCGCCGACCAGGTGGACGACCTCGAGGTCGCGGCCCGTCAGCTCGGCGACGGTACGGACGGCCGCTCGATGGGCGAGCGCGAGGCTGTCGACGACGCACCGCACCACCTCGGCCCGGGTGCCGGGGACCGGCTGGCCGGCGTCCGCGCACCAGGCGGCGATCCGGGCCGGCAGGTCGCCGGGCGACCGGAACGGCGGCACCTCCTCGGCGGCGCGCAGCAGCTCAGGGAGTGGGGGCGATCCCCATGTGCGGAGTGATTCTTGCAGCGGCCACAGACCCATCACGTTGCGCAGATAGCGGACGGTGCCGTCGATCCCGGCCTCGTTGGTGAAGTTCGCCGCCCGCCCGGCCGCCGTCAGCACCGGGGCGGCCAGCTCCATGCCGACCAACGACCACGTGCCGCAGGAGATGTAGGCGAACCCGTCGGTCGCGGCGGGGACGGCGGCCACCGCGGACGCCGTGTCGTGCGACCCGACGGCGACGACGGGCACGTCGCCGGGCAGCCCGGTCTCCTCGGCCACGTCGGGCCGCGGCGGGCCGATGACGTCGCCAGGCTCGCGCAGCGGCGGCAGCAGGCGGCGGGGGATGCCGAGCCGGTCGGCAAGCCCGTACGCCCAGGTACGCGTGCGCACGTCGAGCAGCCCGGTGGTCGAGGCGTTGGTCAGCTCGGTGCCGACCGAGCCGGTCAGCCAGTAGGCGATCAGATCGGGCACGAGCAGCATCGTCTCGGCCCGGTCCGGCGCCCGGCCGGCCGCGATCAGCTGGTAGACGGTGTTGAACGGCAGGAACTGCACGCCCGCGATGTCGTACAACGCGTCGGCGCCGATCTCGGCGACCACCGACTCCATGATCCCGTCCGTCCGGCCGTCGCGGTAGTGCA
>CALAED010000231.1 GCA_937891035.1 uncultured Thermomonosporaceae bacterium
CCGCCGCCGTTGTTGGGCAGCAGCATCATGTCGTTGGCGCCGGCGCCGCCGAGCCCGGAGGAGTAGCGCAGGACGACATAGGTGACCCGGTCCTCGAAGCCGTGGCAGGCGTTCTCCGCGACCGGCACCGGGATCAGCAGCATGGCGTGGTCCTGCAGGCCCTTGCCCACCGGCAGGTCGGCCACGACGTCGATGCCGTGCCTGGTGAGCTCGGCGGCCGGGCCGATCCCCGAGCGCATCAACAGCGCGGGAGAGTGCGCGGCCCCGCAGGCGACGATCACTTCGCCATCCGCGGTGATCTCTTCGACCTCGCCGGTGAGCAGCCGTACGCCGCGGGCCCGGGTTCCGGACAGGACGACGCTGTCCACGTGCGTGTCGCCGCGAATGGTCAGGTTGGGCCGGTCGCGGGCGGGCTCCAGGTAGCCGTCGTTGGTCGAGACCCGCCAGCCGTCCTTGATGTTCATCGCGAACGGGCAGGCGCCGGTCGCGTCCGGCGCGTTGTGGTCGTCGCACCATGGATGGCCGAGGTCGAGGGCCGCGTCGCGGAAGGCCACGTCGGTGCCGGCCCAGCCGGACTCGGGCTCACGGTAGATCGGGACCGGGCCGCCGGTGCCGTGGTAGGGCGCGTCGGGAAAGTCGTGCTCGTCTTCGAGCTTGATGAACGCCGGCAGCACCTCGTCGAACGACCAGCCCTTGGCGCCCATGTGGGCCCAGGTGTCGAAGTCGTCGGGTATCCCGCGGATCGCGCACAGGCCGTTGACCGTGGAGCTGCCGCCGACGCCGCGGCCGCGCAGGTACAGCATCGGCTCCTGCGTGGGGTTGCGTCGCGCCCGCAGCCGCGGCCAGAAGAAGTCCGGGTTGGTCTCGACCGTCATGTCGATGTTGCGGCGCTGAAAGGCCTTGGGCGTCTCGGGCGTACGAAAGTCGGGTCCCGCCTCGAGCAGCAGGACCCGTACGGCCGGGTCCTCGGTCAGCCTGGCGGCGAGCACGGCCCCGGCGGATCCGGCGCCGACGATCACGTAGTCCCAGTTCACTTTCACCACCGGAGGCGAAGGCCGGCCAGAAGGCACACCCTCTCACGGCCGGGCGAATATATGACATTATGCGCGACAGGCGTCACTCAATATCAACACCTAGCCCCCAGTCTTATGTCAAGCGTAGTGTCGCATGAGCATGGTCCGAAGAGTGCGTGGAGGCTGATGGCCAGTGAAAACTCAGGCGGCGATCCTCCGTAAGCCCGGCTCTGCCTGGGAGATCGCGGAACTCGAACTCGACCCGCCGAAGGACGGCGAGGTCCTCGTCCGCTTCGTGGCGGCCGGGCTGTGCCACTCCGACGAACACATCCGCGCGGGCGAGGCCCCGATCAGGATGCCCCTGGTCGGCGGCCACGAAGGCGCCGGCATCGTCGAGGACGTCGGCCCCGGGGTCACCAGGGTCGCGCCAGGCGATCACATCGTCTGCTCCTTCGTACCTATCTGCGGCATGTGCTACTACTGCGCGTCCGGCCGGCAGGGCCTGTGCGAGGCGGCCAAGTACGTCGCTGTCGGCTGTCTGAACGACGAGACGTTCCGCTTCCATGCCGGCGGTGAGGACTTTGGCGGGATGTGCATGCTCGGCACGTTCGCACGATTCGCCGTGGTGACCGAATGGTCGTGCGTCAAGATCGACCCTGAGGTGCCGCTCGAGCTCGCCGCGCTGCTCGGCTGCGGCGTGCCGACCGGCTGGGGCTCGGCGGTGCGCGCGGCGGGGGTGCGGGTCGGCGACACCGCGGTGATCTTCGGGGTCGGCGGCGTCGGCATCAACGCCGTGCAGGGGGCCCATCTCGACG
>CALAED010000232.1 GCA_937891035.1 uncultured Thermomonosporaceae bacterium
GGCGCTCGGCATCATGGCGTGGGGGCCGGGGCGGATTTCGCTCGATCACGGGATCGAGCGGCTTAGAGGCTGAACGTTTTCAGTTAGAGCCGCAGTGTCCGCACCTCCGTCGGCATTCGCTTACCCGGCCCCTGCTCATCGCGAGATCAGAGGATGCTAAACATGGGCGATCTCGTCGAGACCGATCTGTGCGTCATCGGCGCCGGCTCCAGCGGCCTCGCGGTGGCGGCCGGCGCCGGGACGGCAGCCTCTTCGGGTCGATTTCGACCGCCGGATCAAGCTGGAATTCCATGGCGCCGGATCACCTCCGATGGCGGCTTGCTCCCATATCGGGAACTCAACGACGTCCCTGGGTTGACCGGCCCCGCGGGCGATGTGCTCATCGACAACCGCACCGGCAAGGACGGACGACATTGGCATGACGGAATTGTTCCGCCAGTCCGTCTTCGGTCGCCTTGGTGGCTACGACGACGGTGAACGACGCTGATCGCCTGGCGCGCGATCCCGCCATGCGCTGCATCGTCGGCGGCAACGCCGTCAACGGGCGGGCGGCGTCCACCAGCCAGATGGGGCGGTTCGAGACCGAGCTTCTGGCCACCGACGAGAACCTGGCGGCGCTGAGCGACCTCGGCAGCACCTGGATCAACCGGGTGCACGACCGGCGATCGCCGAGGACGATCATCCTCGACATGGACAGCAGCGCCAGTCCAACCTACGGCGAGCAGGAAGGCACGACGTACAATGGCCACTTTGGCTGCACCTGCTACCATCCCTCGTTCGTGCTCAACCAGTTCGGTGATCTCGAGGGTAGCGCCCCACGCCCGGGCACCGTGCAATGACCATCGGCGCGCGGGTCACGTATTTTGCCGATGCTCTTCAGCAACGTCTGTCGACTGCGCTGGTCTGGCTAGGCGACGCCATCGGATTCCTCAGCCGGACGGCCTGGCCGCTCGTCGATCTTCTGATCCGGATCTGGATCGGTAAACTGGCGCTCGTCTTGAGCGTGCTGATCTCGACCGACTGGGCGATGGCCGTCAGCATGGCGGCGGGCTCCTATCCGATCCCGGTTGCTGGCCTCGGGTCCACAGCGCTTATGAGCCAGGTGTATTGGCTCGCCGCCGTCTCGTTGATCCTCGGACTGGCGACTCGAGTCGGCGCCGCAGTGTTGTTGGCACTTGCCGTCGCAAGCCACATCCGCGTGGCGGCGCTTGACCTCAACCTGTTCTGGATGGCGTTGCTTGCTTGCTACGTCCTACTTGGCGCCGATCGCCTGTCGCTTGACCGGCTTTTGTCACAGGGATTGAAGAGCAGCCCGCTGCCGCAGGTTGGCGCGCTGATCACACTCCTCGATGCGACGCGGCCCGCGCTCACCGGCATCTATCTGCTCGCCCTACGCATTGCGCTGATGTTGACGCTGCTGCTGGCGGGCGGCCACATGGCGACGGCCATGATGACGACGGAGATCCACGCGTGGCTGCCCGTGAGCTCGGCAATGCTACTTTTCGGAAACGAGGGCGTCGCGTTGGCGCTACTCATCGGTAGCGGGCTTGCCACCCGCGCAACCGCCCTTCTTACCGTCGTGATGATCGGCTACCACAAGATGAGTGGCGGTGACATGAGCTTCCCGTTCTATTGGACGGTGCTCCTGTTGCTCTTGGTCGCCAAGGGTCCTGGACCGTTCTCGCTCGACCGCGCCGTACTCGCAGGGTTGCGGCGGAGTTTGCCAGAGCTGTCGGGTCAGCCGGCTTTTAACCTCGAGGGTCTCCCCCGTGTCGTCATCGTCGGAGCGGGATTCGGTGGCATCGCCTGCGCTAGAGCGTTGCGGCATGCCCCGGCTAGCATCACACTCATCGACCAGCAGAACTACCACCTGTTCCAGCCACTGCTATACCAGGTTGCGACCGCCGGGCTGTCACCAGCTGACATTGCCATCCCCATAAGGGCCATTTTCCGTGACCAGTTCAATGCCAAAGTGATGCTGGCGACCGTCACTGGCGTCGACACTGAGCGGCGCGAGGTGTTGGGCGATGGGCTCAACTTACCCTACGACCACCTCGTCATCGCGACCGGCGCGACGCACAGCTACTTCGGTCAAGACGCCTGGGCGCCCTTTGCGCCAGGCCTCAAGCGCGTGGACGACGCAACACTTGTCCGCCGTCGGGTGCTGGAGGCATTCGAGCATGCTGAGGTGGCCGCGAGCGAGGCGGAGCGGCGGCGGCTGCTCAGCTTCGTCATTGTCGGTGGCGGTCCGACCGGAGTCGAGCTTGCAGGCGCCATTGCCGAGCTTGCCCGCGTCGGGATGGAGAAGGATTTTCGCAATTTCGATCCAGCTACGGCAGAAATCATTCTGGTGCACGCAGGTCCGCGGCTGCTGCCAGCGTTTCCCGAGTCGCTATCGGAGGTTGCGAGTCGCTCGCTCGCCGACATTGGCGTCAAGGTGCTCCTCAACAGCGAGGTTCATCTGATCGATGCCGACGGCGTCATGGTAAAGGACCGGCGCATCTATTCAGGAACGGTACTGTGGGCTGCGGGCGTCGCCGCATCACCCGCCGCGAAATGGCTCAATGCGGAAGCCGACAAGGCGGGCCGCGTCAAGGTCCAACCGGATCTCTCCGTCCCTCACCTGCCCGACGTCTACGTGATCGGCGACACCGCTCTTGCCAATTGTTGGAAGGGACAGCCCGTACCGGGACTGGCACCGGCTGCCAAGCAGGCTGGGGCCTTCGTCGCCAAGGTCATTCGGGCAAAGCTCCGTGGCGAACCCGTCGCGCACGCCTTCTCTTACCGACATATGGGCAGCCTGGCGACGATAGGGCGGAAATCAGCGGTCGCCGATTTTGGTTTCGTCCGGTTGCGTGGTGCCATGGCCTGGTGGCTCTGGGGCATCGTCCACGTGCTGTTCCTTGTCGGATCACGCAACCGCGTGGGGGTCGTGCTGAATTGGATTTGGTCCTATGTAACGTACCGCGCCTCGACACGGCTCATCACCGGCTCAAGCCCACAAGCCCGTAATGCAATCAAATGATGTCGCGCTCGACTTAGTCATTTGCGGATCAGCCGGTGACGGCGGTCGGCGCCGACGTGGTTCTGGTAGCCGAACTCAGGGATCGCCAGATCGACCATTGGGGTCTCGCCCGCGCGCGGCTTGGCCTTGGTCGTCTTGACGGTCCAGCGCGCATCGCGGTCCTTCTGGCGGAGCTTGGCCCGCTTTGATTGCCAGTCCTCGGGAATGCGCCCTTCCCTGATCGCCTGCTTCTCGGCCCTGGT
>CALAED010000233.1 GCA_937891035.1 uncultured Thermomonosporaceae bacterium
CCCCGCCACGCGCGTCGTCGTGGCCGGCGACTCGGCGGGCGGGCACCTCGCGGCCACACTCGCCGCCGAACTGTGCCGTACGGGCCGGCCCGCCCCGGCGGGCGTCGTACTCTTCTCGCCCTGGGCGGATCTGACGTGCGAGTTGTCCCTTGAGTGGGATCGCGAGTGCCGCGACCCGTACATCGTGCCCGCGCTCGGCCGCCGGTTCGGGATGCTGTACGCCGGGGAGCATGACTTCGAGGACCCGCGGCTGGCGCTGCTGCGCTGCACGACCACCGGGCTGCCGCCGTTCTTGATCCAGGCGGGCGGGGCCGACGCGCTGCGCTCCGACGCCGAGCACCTCGCCGAGGTGCTCACCGACATCGGTGTCTCCTGCGAACTGCAGATCTGGCGCGGTCAGATGCACGTCTTCCAGGTGCTGCACATGCTGATCCCCGAGGCGCGGGCGGCGATGCGGGAGACCGCGCGGTTCGTCGGTTCGGTCATCGGCGCGGCGCGGACCAGCGCAGCCGCCTAGCGACACCGGAGCCGCTCTTCGCCCTGGTCGCGCTCAGCTCTTTGGCCATGCTGCGGCCCTTGGCGTTGAGCTCTTTGGCCGCGGTGAGCACCGGCAGCGAGTCATTGGCCCGGTAGTGGCGGCGCAGCGCGACGCCGGCGGCCACCCCGCCGACGAGCGCGCCGGCGCCGGCGGCGGCCGGCAGCGCGACCATGGTGACCTTCCGGCCGGTCCGGAAATCGTAGATGCCCCAGCCGCGCTCCTTGGCGTAGTCGCGCAGGTCGGCGTCCGGGTTGACGGCCGCGGGGTGGCCGACCGCCGACAACATCGGCAGGTCGTTGACCGAGTCGCTGTAGGCGGAGCAGCGCGCCAGGTCGAGACCTTCGCGGGCGGCGAGCGCGCGGACGGCCTCGGCCTTGGCCGGGCCGTGCAGCAAACTACCGGCCAGTCGCCCGGTGTAGACGCCGTTCTCGGACTCGGCGACGGTGCCGAGCGCGCCGGACAGCCCGAGGCGGCGCGCGATGACCTGGGCGATTTCTACGGGTGTGGCCGTGACGAGATACACCCGCTGGCCGGCGTCCAGGTGCTGCAGCGCCAGCGCGCGGGTGCCGTGCCAGATCCGGTCGGCCATCACCTCGTCGTAGATCTCCTCGCTGAGCCTGATGAGATCGTCGACCTTCTGCCCGGCCACGAAGGCCAGCGCGGCTTCGCGCGCCGTGCTGATGTGATCGGTGTTCTCGGCGCCGCGCAGCCGGAACGAGACCTGTCCCCAGGCGAACAGCGCCAGATCGCGCATCGTGAACAGCTTGCGGGCCGCGAGCCCACGCGCGAAGTAGTAGATCGAGGCCCCGCGCATCATCGTGTTGTCGACATCGAAGAACGCGGCCGCCGTGGGGTCGGGCTCGGGTATGTGCTCCCGCGGGGTTGCCGCGGCCGCGGCCGCCTCGCCCGCGACCACGTGGTCCTCCGCACGGCGAGTCCAGATTCGGCGCATGGTGCGAGCCTAAGGTGTCCGCCGGGAAAACCTGTGCAAGGGCGTCGCCTCGGAACCGGCGCGGGGCGGCTACCGGCTAGTAAAGTAGCCGCGATGTTGTCCGCGAAGCGTGCCGATCGTCCGCTTCGGCCGCCGGGATCCACGGCCCCTTCCGTGGGGGGTTACGCGAACTCGGCGACTATCAGGCACCATGGGGCGCGATGGTCCAAGTCGGCGTTGCTCTCATCGCCACCCTCGTCGCCCTGGTGGGCACCGGGGTGCTGTTGTCGCGCGCCTCGAGCCTGCGCCGGCCGCATCTGTTCGCCTGGGCGCTGACCCAGTTCGGGCTGTGCGCCGCGCTCGGCGCCACCGCCGTCGGTCTGCTGGTGGGCTTCGGCGAGCCGCTGTTCCGTACGGCGGAGATCGGCGGCGCCCTCATCGCCCCGTTGTGGCTGGCGATGGGGGTGGTCGAGCTGGTGACCCAGCCGTTCCCCGTCAAGTTCGCGGCCCGACTCGTCGTGGTGTCCTACACGATCGTCGCGGTCGTGATCTTGGCGTTGGACCCGCTGCGGGGGGACTTCACCAGCACCCTTCCCAAGCCCGATCAGCACTACGAATGGCTGCCGCAAGCGATGATCGCCGGTGCCCATCTGATCGCCGTCACCACCTTGGTCATCTGCGCCGCCGTCACCGCGCTGCACGCCCGCGACATCGGACCGGCCGCGCCCAACGTCCTGCTGCCGGTCGCCCTCGTCGCACTCGCCGGCGTCCTGATCGTCAGCGGCACCCGCGGCTACCTGCCAGGGGCGGCGGGCGTGTTCGCGATGGGAGCGGCGGCGGCGCTCATCTGGTTCGGGGCGAGCAGGACGATTCCGGTTCACCCGGAGGACTACCAGGGCGACTACGAGGGCGACTACGGCGCCAGGTACGACGCGGTCTACGACACGCCACCCCGCGATGACCGTGGCGACTACGGCGGCGAGGAGGCCAGGCCACGGCACCGCCGCGGGCCCGGCGAGCCGGTGGCCGGGCACATGGCCGAATCCCCGCTTGGGGCCCCCACTTCGCACGTTCCGCCCGTTCCGCCCTTTCCTTCCGGTTCGCCGCCGGCGCAGGTGGCGCCCATGCCCCCCGGACAGCCGGCGTCGGCGGCAGGCCGGGCGCAGCCGTACGGCGAGCCGCTCCCGCCGCTCCCACCCGTCGGCGCCGAGATCCCCGCGGGCGCGTACGGGCAGATCACCGTCTACACGCTGCTCGACGGCCGCGAAAGCGCTTTCGACCAGCTGAGCCGCGAGGCCGTACGCGCCGCGCGGCAGGGCGAGCCGGGCACCCTCATCTACGCCTGCCACGAGGTGGTGGGCGCCCCCACCCAGCGCATCTTCTACCAGCTGTTCCGCGACCAGATGGCGTTCGAGGACCACCAGCGCCGCCCATACGTACGCCAGTTCCTGGCCGGCAGCAGGCCGCACGTGATCGCCACGAACGTCATCGAGCTCAGGCTGGATACGGCCAAGGTCATCCCGGCGACCCCGCCCACCCCGCCCACCGGCCCGGAGCTGCAGACGGGGCGGCCATGGGGCCCGTGATCACGCTACTCGGCAAGCCAGGGTGCCATCTGTGCGACGAGGCGCGCGACGTGATCGCCAAGGTCGCCGCCGAGCTGGGTGTGCGGTGGGAGGAGCGCGACATCACCCGGTCGGCCGCCGACACCGAACGCTACTGGGAGCAGATCCCGGTGACGCTCATCGACGGCGTCCAGCATGACTTTTGGCGCGTCGACGAGACCCGCCTCAGAAGCGCTCTGCTCGACCGGCTCGACTCTTGAATTTAAGGCGAGATTCCGCAAGTTCACCCCTGGCGGGGAGTGCCGGGTCCGCCGTGTAATGTCGTTGATCGAGACCTTGAGCGACCACGGGCACCTCGCTGACTTTGTGCGTGTGTTCACAAAGGCTTAATCTGAGAGAGTCCTGAGCGGCCGGTCCGTCGGGCTTTCGAGGTCCCGGTCGCGCGTCGAGCCCCCGAAGAGCAGGTTGTGACACGTCGACAGGTTCGTACCCGAGATCGCGCCGATCGTGGCATTCCGGAGGCCACCGTGGCGCGGTTGCCGGTATATCTCCGGGCCTTGCACAACCTCCAAGAGCTGGGGGTGGCCACGGTCTCGTCGGAGGAGCTCGCCGCCGCGGCCGGCGTCAACTCCGCCAAGCTCCGCAAGGACCTCTCACACCTGGGTTCCTATGGCACCCGCGGGGTCGGCTACCAGGTCGAGTACCTCGTCTACCAGATCTCCCGCGAGCTTGGGCTCACCCAGGACTGGGTGGTCGCGATCATCGGCGTCGGTAACCTGGGGCGCGCGTTGTCCGGGTATGGTGGATTCGCCTCGCGCGGCTTCCGGGTGGCCGCACTTCTCGACGCCGACGCCAAGGTCGTCGGCCGGCGGATCTCGGGGCTGACCGTCGAGCACATCGACAAGCTCGAGACCGTGGTCAAGGATCGCGAGGTGTCGATAGCCGTGATCGCGACTCCGGCCGGTGCGGCGCAGGCCGTCTGCGATCGCCTGGTCGAGGCGGGCGTCACCAGCATTCTCAACTTCGCGCCCGTCGTGTTGTCGGTGCCCGACACCGTCGAGGTGCGCAAGGTCGATCTGTCCATCGAGCTGCAGATCCTGGCGTTCCACGAGCAGCGCAAGGCGGGCGGCCCGATGGGCGACCGGCTGGTGGGAGACTACGGAGCCCTGCGGGCGGACGAGTCACCCGAGTCCGCGCCCTACGTCGAGGCGGTCGACGCATGAGCCATCCGACGCCGGCACCATCGGCACCGTCGACACCACGGGCTGGGCGGTCCGTCCGCCCTCGCCTCCACCACCTGCCCGGCCGCCGCCAGGGCGGCGCGGTTCGCCCGCTTCGCTGGGAAAGAGACGCGGCATGAGCATCTTGGTCGTCGGGCTCAGTCATCGGAGCGCTCCGGTCGCGGTGCTCGAGCGCGTCGCGGTCGCCGGCGACGATCTGGTCAAGCTTCTCCACGACGTGCACGAGTCCGCGCACGTGGCCGAGTCCGCGGTCGTGTCGACCTGCAACCGGGTGGAGATCTACGCCGCGGTTGAGAAGTTCCACCCCGGCGTCTCGGCGATCACCGAACTGTTGTCCCGCCACTCGGGTGTGCCCAACTACCTGTACGTGCATTACGAGGACCGCGCCATCCAGCACGCCTTCTCCGTGGCCTGTGGCCTGGAGTCGATGGTGGTCGGCGAAGGCCAGATCCTCGGGCAGGTGCGGGAGGCGCTCAAGCTCGCCCAGCGGCGCGGCACGGTCGGGCGCGCCCTGCACGAGGTCATGCAGCAGGCCCTGCGGGTCGGCAAGCGGGCGCACACCGAGACGGGCATCGACCAGGTGGGCGCCTCCCTCGTGAGCGTCGGCCTGGCCGGCGCCGCCGATCACCTGGGCTCTCTGCCCGGCCGGCGGGCGCTGGTCGTCGGGGCCGGCTCGATGAGCGCGCTGACCGTGGCGACCCTGTCCCGCGAGGGCGTCGGCGAGATCATCGTCGCCAACCGGACCCTGTCCCGAGCCGTCCGGCTGGCGGGCGGCGCGGCGGTGCCGGCGCGGGCCATCGGGCTCGCCGACATCGGCGCGGCGCTCGCCGGGGTCGACATCGTCGTGTCGTGCGTCGGGGCGCACGGCCTGGTCCTCACGGCCGACATGGTCGCCCCGGCCGTGGCGGGCCCAGACGGCGGCGGAGCCGCCGGTCACGCGCGAAGCCCGTCGTCTGCCGGGGGAGACGCGGAGGCCGGAGCCCCCCGCAGGATGTTCTTCCTCGACCTGGCCCTGCCGCACGACATCGACCGGTCGATCGGCACCCTCCCGGGGGTCGCGCTCACCGGCCTCGACGACCTTCGTACGGCGCAGGACGCGACCCACGCGATCGGGCCCAAGGCGGTCGAGGCGGTGCGCCGCATCGTCGCCGAGGAGGTCGCCGCCTTCCTCAGCGCGGCCAGGGCCGCCGCGGTGACCCCCACCGTCATCGCGTTGCGCAGCAAGGCCGCTGAGGTCGTCGATGCCGAGCTGACCAGGCTCGGCGGGCGGCTGCCCGACCTGGCCGCCAAAGAACGCGGAGAGATCGAACAAGCCGTACGGCGGGTCGTGGACAAGCTGCTGCACGCGCCGACCGTACGGGTCAAAGAGCTCGCGGCCGGCCCGGGGGGCGACACGTACGCAGCCGCGTTGCGGGAGCTGTTCGATCTCGACCCGAACGCCCCAGAAGCGGTCACCCGGGCCGATATCGACGAAACCGGGCCGAGCAGCGGCGAAGGCGCGCAGAGATGACCGCCATGACCGCGAAGATAAGGGGGACGACAGTGCGCCTTGGCACCCGGAAAAGCCTCATGGCGACCGCCCAGTCGCAGCGCGTCGCCGACGCGTTTTCGCAGCGTACGGGGTATGCCGTGGAGCTTGTCGGGGTAACCACCGAAGGTGACGTGTCCAAGGCCGACCTCGCCCAGATCGGCGGCACCGGAGTCTTCGTGAACGGGCTCAGGGAGCGGTTGCTCGCCGGCGAGATCGACTTCGCCGTGCACTCGCTGAAGGACCTGCCGACCGCCCCGCCGGCGGGAATCGTGCTGGCGGCGGTGCCGGCGCGCGACGATCCGCGGGACGCGCTGTGCGGGACGGCCAAGCTGGCCGACCTGCCCCACGGCGCGCGGGTCGGCACCGGATCGCCGCGGCGGGTGGCGCAGTTGCTCGCCGTCCGGCCCGACCTGGACGTCGTCCCGATCCGCGGCAACGCCGACACCCGGCTGCGCAAGGTGACCGACGGAGAGTTCGCCGCGGTGGTCCTCGCTTACGCCGGACTGGTCCGCATCGGCCGCCTGGACGCCGTCGCCGAGGTGCTCGACCCGAACACCATGCTGCCGGCGCCCGGCCAGGGCGCGCTCGCGGTCGAGTGCCGGGCCGACCGCACCGACCTCGTCGAGCTGCTCGGCACGCTCGACGACCCGTCGACCCGGGCCGCCGTGACCGCGGAGCGCGCGGTGCTGGCCGCGCTCGAGGCGG
>CALAED010000234.1 GCA_937891035.1 uncultured Thermomonosporaceae bacterium
ATGCTCACCACCCCGCAGCTGGAGCCGTTCTTCCCCGACCTGTCGGACCGGCGCTACGCCAGCGCCATCGCGCTCGTGCACTCGCGCTTTTCCACCAACACGTTCCCGGCCTGGGAGCTGGCGCACCCGTACCGCTTCATCGCGCACAACGGCGAGATCAACACGGTCAAGGGCAACCGCAACTGGATGCGTGCCCGCGAGGCGCTGCTCGCCTCCGACCTGATCCCCGGCGACCTGTCGAGGGTCTACCCGGTCGTCGACATCGAGGCCAGCGATACCGCCTCCTTCGACGAGTGCCTCGAACTGCTCAACCTCGGCGGCCGCTCGCTCGCCCACTCCGTGCTCATGATGATCCCCGAAGCGTGGGAGAACCACGCCGAGATGGACCCGGCCCGGCGGGCGTTCTATGAGTTCCACTCCACGCTCATGGAGGCCTGGGACGGGCCGGCCAGCGTCACCTTCACCGACGGGATTGTCGGCGGCGCCGTCCTCGACCGAAACGGCCTGCGCCCGGGGCGGTTCTGGGTGACCGACGACGGCCTCGTCGTGCTGGCGAGCGAGACCGGCGTGCTCGACATCGACCCGGCGAAGGTCGTCAGGAAGGGCCGCCTGCAGCCGGGGCGGATCTTCCTCGTCGACACCGCCCGCGGCCGCATCATCGAAGACGACGAGATCAAGGCCGAACTCGCCGCCGCGCAGCCGTACGCGCGGTGGCTGGACGACGGGCTCGTCAGGTTCGAGGAACTGCCGGACCGCGAGCGCGAGATCCCGACCCAAGAGACGCTGGTCCGGCGGCAGCAGACCTTCGGCTACACCCAGGAAGAGCTGCGGGTGCTGCTGACCCCGATGGCCAAAAACGGCGTGGAGCCGATCGGGTCCATGGGCACCGACACGCCGCTGGCCACCCTCTCCGACCGCTCGCGGCTGCTGTACGACTACTTCAAGCAGCTGTTCGCCCAGGTCACCAACCCGCCCTTGGACGCGATCAGGGAAGAGCTCGTCACCTCCCTGCAGTCCACGCTCGGCCCGGAGGGCAATCTGCTCGATCCGGGTCCGGAGTCGTGCCGGCGTCTCGTGCTGCCCACACCGATCTTGGACAACCAAGAGCTGGCCAAGATCATCCACATCAACGACGAAGGCGACCTGCCGCACCTTTCGGCCAAGGTCGTGCACGGGCTCTTCGAGGTCGCCGGCGGCGGCGCGGCGCTCGAGGAGCGGCTGAGCGAGATCTGCGCCGAAGTGTCGCTGGCCATCGAAGACGGCGCGCGGATCATCGTGCTGTCCGACCGCGGCTCGGACGCGACGTGGGCGCCGATCCCCGCGCTGCTGCTCACCGGCGCGGTGCACCACCACCTGATCAGGGAGAAGACCCGTACGCGGGTGGGCCTGCTGATCGAAACGGCAGAGGCGCGCGAGTGCCATCACATGGCGCTGCTCATCGGCTACGGCGCATCAGCGGTCAACCCCTACCTCGCCATCGCCACCGTCGAGGATCTCGTCGCCACCGGTGCCATCACCGGGATCGACGCGCCGAAGGCGGTACGGAACCTGATCAAGGCGTACGGCAAGGGCGTACTGAAGATCATGTCCAAGATGGGGGTCTCGACCGTCGCCTCCTACACGGGGGCGCAGATCTTCGAGGCGATCGGACTCGGCGCCACCGTGATCGACCGGTGCTTCACCGGCACCACCTCCCGGCTGGGGGGTGTCGGCTTCGGCGTGCTCGCCCGGGAGGCGGCTGATCGGCACCGCCGCGCCTATCCGCCGGGCGGCAACGAGCCGGCCCACCGCACCCTCGAGACCGGCGGAGAGTACCAGTGGCGGCGCGAGGGCGAGCCGCACCTGTTCAACCCGGAGACGGGGTTCAAGCTCCAGCACGCGACCCGGACCCGCCGGTATGAGATCTTCAAGGAGTACACCTCCCTGGTCGACTCCCAGGCCGAGGAGCTGATGACGCTGCGCGGTCTGTTCGAGCTGCGCGAAGGCGTCAGGGCGCCCGTCCCCATCGAGGAGGTCGAGCCGGCCACGGAGATCGTCAAGCGCTTCGCCACCGGCGCCATGTCGTACGGCTCCATCTCGGCGGAGGCGCACGAGACGCTCGCCATCGCGATGAACCGGCTCGGCGGCAAGTCCAACACCGGTGAGGGCGGCGAGGATCCCGAACGGTTCGTCCCCGACGCCAATGGCGACCTGCGCCGCTCGGCGGTCAAGCAGGTGGCCAGCGGCCGGTTCGGGGTCACCTCCGAGTACCTCACCAACGCCGACGACCTGCAGATCAAGATGGCCCAGGGCGCCAAGCCCGGCGAGGGCGGCCAACTGCCCGGCCACAAGGTGTACCCGTGGATCGCCAAGACGCGGCACTCCACCCCCGGCGTGGGGTTGATCTCCCCGCCCCCGCACCACGACATCTACTCGATCGAGGACCTGGCCCAGCTCATCCACGACCTGAAGAACTCCAACCCCGCGGCCCGGGTGCACGTCAAGCTCGTCGCCGAGGTGGGCGTCGGCACGGTCGCCGCCGGCGTGTCCAAGGCGCACGCCGACGTCGTGCTCATCTCCGGCCACGACGGCGGCACGGGGGCCTCCCCGCTGACGTCCATCAAGCACGCCGGCGCGCCGTGGGAGCTGGGTCTCGCGGAAACGCAGCAGACGCTGCTGGTCAACCGGCTGCGCGACCGCATCGTCGTGCAGACCGACGGGCAGCTCAAGACCGGCCGCGACGTGGTCATCGGCGCGCTGCTCGGCGCCGAGGAGTACGGCTTTTCCACCGCCCCGCTGGTGGTGTCGGGCTGCGTGATGATGCGGGTCTGCCACCTCGACACCTGCCCGGTCGGCGTCGCCACGCAAAACCCCGAGCTGCGCAAGCGGTTCACCGGCCGCCCGGAGTTCGTCGTCAACTTCTTCGAGTTCGTGGCCGAAGAGGTGCGCGAATACCTGGCGGCCCTCGGATTCCGGTCCCTCGACGAGGCCATCGGGCACGCCGAGCTGATCGACACCCGCAAGGCGATCGACCACTGGAAGGCATCGGGCCTTGACCTGACGCCGATCCTGCACAAGCCGGAGCTGCCGGCCGGCGCCGCGTTGTGCCGCACGACCGAGCAGGATCACGGCCTGGAGAAGGCGCTGGACAACACGCTGATCCAGCTGGCCGAGGGCGCCATCGCCTATGGCGACCCGGTGAAGCTGGAACTGCCCGTACGCAACGTCAACCGCACCGTCGGCACCATGCTCGGCCACGAGGTGACCCGCAAGTGGGGCGGCGCCGGGCTGCCCGACAGCACCATCGACGTCACCTTCACCGGCTCGGCCGGCCAGTCGTTCGGCGCGTTCGTGCCGCGCGGGATCACCCTGCGGCTGATCGGCGACGCCAACGACTATCTCGGCAAGGGCCTGTCCGGCGGGCGGATCACCGTCCGGCCCTCGCCCGAGTCGCCGTTCCGCGCCGAAGATCACATCGTCGCCGGCAACGTCGCCCTCTACGGCGCCACCTCGGGCGAGATGTTCGTCCGCGGCGTCGTGGGGGAGCGGTTCTGCGTCCGCAACAGCGGCGCGCTGGCCGTCGTCGAGGGCGTCGGCGACCACGGCTGCGAGTACATGACCGGCGGCCGCGTGGTCGTGCTCGGCCCGACCGGGCGGAACTTCGCCGCCGGCATGTCCGGCGGCATCGCCTACGTGCTCGACCTCGCGCTGCAGCGGATCAATCCGGAGATGGTCGAGATCGAACCGCTGACCCACGAGGACAGGGAGTTCCTGCGCGGGGTCGTCGAGCGCCACCTGACCGAGACCGGCTCGGCGGTGGCCGAGCGGCTGCTCACCGACTGGGACGACGCGATCGAACGGTTCACCAAGATCATGCCTCGCGACTACAAGCGCGTGCTCATGGCCCGCGCCGCCGCCGAGGCCGACGGACGCGACATCGACGCGGCCATCATGGCCGCCGCACACGGCTGATCGGGGGGATCAGATGGCTGACCCGAAGGGGTTCATGACGGTCGGGCGCGCGCTGCCGGGGCGCCGCCCGATCGACGTCAGGATCCGCGACTGGCGCGAGGTCTACGAGGACTTCCCCGCGGGCGCACTGGAGGCGCAGGCGAGCCGCTGCATGGACTGCGGCATCCCGTTCTGCCATCAGGGCTGCCCGCTGGGCAACCTCATCCCCGAGTGGAACGACCTCGTCTACCGGCACGACTGGGAGCAGGCGATCGAACGGCTGCACGCGACCAACAACTTCCCGGAGTTCACCGGGCGGCTGTGCCCGGCGCCGTGCGAGACCGCGTGCGTCCTCGGGATCAACTCCGACCCGGTGACGATCAAGCGCGTGGAGGTCGAGATCATCGACCGCGCCTGGGCCGAGGGCTGGGTGCGCCCGCGGCCGCCGGCCGTCCGCACGGGCAAGAGGGCCGCCGTCGTCGGCTCGGGTCCGGCGGGCCTGGCCGCCGCCCAGCAGCTCACTCGCGCCGGCCATGACGTCGTCGTCTACGAGCGGGCCGATCGTATCGGCGGGCTGCTGCGCTACGGCATCCCCGAGTTCAAGATGGAAAAGCGGCACCTGGACCGGCGTATCGCCCAGATGCGCGCCGAGGGCACCGAGTTCAGGACCTCGGTGAACGTCGGCGTCGACATCACCGCGGACGAGCTGCGGGCCCGCTATGACGCGGTGGTGCTCGCCGGCGGCGCGACCGCCTGGCGTGACCTGCCGGTGCCGGGCCGCGAGCTCGGCGGCATCTACCAGGCCATGGAGTACCTGCCGCCGGCCAACCGGGCACAAGAGGGCGACTTCGCCGAGTCGCCGATCTCGGCGCGGGGCAAGCACGTCGTCGTCATCGGCGGCGGCGACACCGGCGCCGACTGCCTTGGCACGGCGATCCGGCAGGGCGCGGCTTCGATCACCCAGCTGGAGATCATGCCGCGGCCGCCGGAGTCCCGCCCCGACTCCCAGCCCTGGCCGACGTACCCGATGCTCTACAAGATGGAAAGCGCGCATGAGGAGCTGACCGACCTCGGCGGCGAGCGGGTCTACGCGATCTCCACGCGGGAGTTCGTCGGCGACGAGCACGGCAACGTCACGGCGTTGCGCCTGGTGGGCGTCGAAGGGCCCCAGACCGGGTTCACGCCGATTCCGGGTACCGAGCGGGAGATCCCCGCGCAGCTGGTCGCGCTCGCCATGGGCTTCGTCGGCCCGCAGCACGAGGGCCTGCTCGACCGGCTCGGCCTCGAGTACGACCCGCGTGGCAACGTGGCGCGGGACAAGCACTACAAGACCTCGATCGACGGCGTCTTCGTGGCCGGGGACATGGGCCGCGGCCAGTCCCTCATCGTCTGGGCCATCGCCGAGGGCCGGGCCGCCGCGGCGGCCGTCGACACCTGGCTCACCGGCCACACCACCCTGCCGTCACCCATCCCGCCCACGGCCCGCCCCATCGCCTGACGAACCACGTCGTGATCACGCGGCGGACGGCCACCCGCGTGATCACGCGTGCGCGCGTGCGTCCCCGTCGCGGCGCGGACCTTGGCGGAACTTTATGTAGTCGCATGACTCCCCATTGTGATCACCCGGCTAGCGTTGCGGTGGAGGTTGATGTGTCATGCGACGCGTTCTGATGCTGGTCGGGCCGACCGTGCTGGCGGTAGGCCTCATCGTTCCAGGTTCGGCGGCCGGATCGCCGCCCGATCCCGCGGCCCAGCCGCCTGTGTCGTCGTGCTCCGGCATGTGCCCGATGATCTATGAGCCGGTCGTTTGCGAGCTCAGCGACGGCGTGACCCGGAGCTTCAGCAATGACTGCGTGGCGCGGGCCTACGCCTGCGACCGCGCGCTGCATATCGTCGGTTGCGCGGCGGGGCAGATCGCCACACCTAGGTAGTCCGGTCCCGAGTAACTACCTAGGGTGGGTACGTGACTCGTCGAGCGAAGATCGTTAGTACCATCGGGCCCGCCTGCCGCGGCCGCAAGCAGATCCACGCGCTGGTCGCGGCGGGAATCGATGTGGCCAGGCTTAACTTGAGCCATGGGTCGCACGAGGAGCACGAGGAGGTCTACCGCCACATCAGGGAGGCCGCCGACCGGTCAGGACGCGGCGTCGGCATTCTCGCCGACCTGCAGGGGCCCAAGATCCGCGTAGGGCGATTTCCCGACGGCCCGGTCCGCCTCACGCTCGGCGACGAGTTCACCATCACGACGGAGGATGTCCCGGGCACGCGCGGCGAGGTCTCCACGACCTACGCCGGACTGCCCGGCGACGTGCGCCCTGGCGACACCATCCTGGTCGACGACGGCCGCGTCGTCCTCGAGGCCATCGGCGTCGACGGGCCGCGGGTGCGCACCCGCGTCGTCCTCGGCGGCATGATCTCCGACAACAAGGGCCTCAATCTGCCCGGCGTCGCGGTCAGCGCGCCCGCGCTGACCGACAAGGACGAGGCCGATCTGCGTTGGGCGCTGCGCCTCGGCGTCGATCTGATCGCGCTGTCCTTCGTCCGGAGCCCGGCCGACGCCGATCTGGTCTACGAGATCATGGACGA
>CALAED010000235.1 GCA_937891035.1 uncultured Thermomonosporaceae bacterium
CGAACGATCTCGAGCATGTTGAGCGAGCCGTCGATCCGGCCGGCCGGCGCCCGGCGCTGAAGGTCGAGGAACCAGCTCAACTGCCGTTCGGCATCGGCGAGCCGTTCTCCCGGGAGACCGAAGATGAGGTTGACCACCACGGTCACGCCGCTTTCGGCGAACCCCAAGATGACGTCCTCAAGCAGGCTGATATCCGCGCGCTTGTCGAAGAGCTCCTGGCCGGAGCGATGGATGGTCTCGACGCCGATTTCGACCGTCGCCAGCCCCGCCGCCGCCAGTTTCGAGGCGTGTCGGATGACGCCGCGATTCGCCTTCGTGGTGGCGCTCCAGGCTATCTCCGGCCCTTCGCCGCTGAGACGGTCGGCGAGTTCCCGCATCATCGGGGCGGTGAACAGCGAGTCTTTGATGGAGAACCGCCGGATGCCGTGCGAGTCGACCAAGGCGGCGATGGCGGCGCGCGCCCGTCCGGCCGCAAAGGGCGTGCGCACCGGCTCCACGACCGGATAGGTACAGAAAGTGCAGCGGGCGTAGGCGCATCCTCGGGTGAACTGCAGGGGCAGCGTAAGTCTCTCCGTGTCATAGAGTCGCAGCTGGTCGGCGCCGAACAGCGGGAGGTAGTCAAAGTCCGCGCCGGGTGGCGCGGCATCCAGAACGGAACCTTGCACCCGGTTGCGCCGACCGGCGCCGGGATCTGCCCTGAGCGCGTCCAGCAAGTCGCCGAACCGTCGCTCGGAGTGCCCTTGCAGCACGAGGTCGATGTGCCGCCGATAGGCCTCCCGCCGTGTGATGTCGTCGATCAATAAAGTCGCATGGCTGCCGCCCAGAACCGTCAGCGACGCCGGCCACAGCTCCTTTGCCAGTGCGAATATGACGAGCGCGAGGAATACCTGAGATGGCCCCATGAGCGATACGCCGACGACGGTCGGGGCAGCCGCGAAGCGAGAGAACAGATGCTCGACTAACCACGGCCGCCATACGGCACCGCGTGTCGCCTCCGTAACCGCGGCATCCAGCGTGCCGAAGCCGTAATGCATCCCGGCCACTGGATCCGCGCCGTCGGGGAGATAGCTGGAGCGTCTGCTCCGCAGGCCGCTACTGTCAAAAAGCCGAGCCGCCGCGGCCGACACCACTGCACGGTTCTTTCCGTGGTCGCCGAGGGCATACGATGAATGGCGCCTCTCGGCATCGCGGAAATCATTCAAATAGATGATATTGAGGTCTGCCACTTCCACGCGCAAACCACGACGAGCGGCGGCCCGCGCTATTACGGCCGGGCCTAACGGTGGATTGGTATCGGACGGAGAAGGCGGCGGAACGATGATTAACGCATCAGTACGTCCAGCCACATCCGGCACATATGTGGTTTTCTGCTCCACGTCCTGAGCCCCCAGCCGAGCAGACAGGCATGCCCTTTAGCGCGACCATACCCACGGGCCGATCTCCGAAATAGTTCGGATTTTGTCGCTTCTCTGATAGCGAATGCTGCCCGCCGATGTCGCCGCCGATCATTGAGATCTATAAACGGATCATTGGATAGTCAGCTGTCAATCACGCCAGAGTAGCCGGCTCGCGCCCTGCCAAGCCCATCCAGCGATATGCGATGCCACCCGAGCGGGTGGGTTATGTGCGGTGGCGGAGGGTTTTGAGGAGGAGGTGTTCGACGGCGCTAAGCCGTTGTGGGGTGGTGATGGCTTCGGCGGGGACGGTGTAGGTGTGGCCGAGGGGGCTGGTCCAGATGACCTCGTCGAGGCGGTTGCGGCGGACCGCCCAGCCGCCGTCCTTGAGGTCGTGGCAGGCAGTGCACTTGCAGTCGAGGTTCCAGACCTGCGTGCGTCCGCCGTCGGCGTGGTCTTGGATGTGGTCGATCTCGGCGCGGCGGGCGGAGACGCGGCAGCTGACGCCGCGGCAGGTGCGGTCGCGGGCTACGACGAACGCGCGCTGCCGGTTAGTGGGGGCACGGCGGGGGTCCCGCCGGGGCTGCGTGGGGCGTTTGCGGGTGGTGCCGTGGAAGGCGAGGCCGCCGGTGAAGGGGTTGGTGATCGAGTAGCGCCAGACCATGTCGCCGGTGAGGCCGTAGGTGGCGGCGATCTGGCGGGCGATGTCGGCGATGACCGGGCCCCACCCGGCGAGTTCGGCGGTGTGGTCGGCCAGGCCCATCAGGGTGGGCAGGTCGCAGGTCAACTCGATGACGCCGCGCCGGCCGATCGGTCCGGGGCCGGTGTAGGTGCCGGCCAACACCGCCAGGTAGATGTCGGCCCTGATCAGGTCCATCGGCCGGTCGTCCCCGGCCTGTTTGGCCGCCCGCGCCAGCGCGTCGAGCCGCTCGTCGGCGGCCGCGGCCTGGTCGGCCGGAAGGTTGTAGCCGGCCAGGTAGGCGGTGCCGTCGCCGTTGAGTCCGCGCGCCACCTTCCGCCGCGCCACCCCGTCTTCGTACTCCTTCTTCGCGGCTGCCGGATCTACCTCGACGACCAGGCGGCGCAGCCGGTAGGCCAACTGTCCAGTGGTCAACCCTGGCGCTTCGGGGAGGATCTGGTCGATCACCCGCCGCGCGGCCGGGGCGGGCAGGATGGAAGTGCCTTCGGCCAGCACGCGCGCCTTGGGCAGATCGATGGCTCCGGCCCGCAGCGCCGCCCAGACCGCCGGGACACCCTCGATGAGCAGCCAGGCGTCCTCGAGCCGGGCCTTGGCCGCCCGCTTGGTCCAGGTCAGCGCCGCCGCGATCTCGGCCGCCGCGAGCTTGGGGATGTCGGAGTCCCACACGTAGGAAATATGCGCGGTCTCAGCCCGTACGCAGTCGGCGACCGCGGCCAGGTCGGCGGCGAACTCGGCCTGCTCATGGGCGAGCTGACGGCTCCGCGCCTGCAGCACGACCACCATGTCGTAGCCGGTGAGGTCAGTGCGGTCGATCGAGGCCAAAGCGGCGGCCAGCGCCGGGCCGGGCGGCATGTCCGCCAGCCCCTCCGGCAGCTCGACCGGCGACACCGGCGACTGCGATCCGCGTTCGCTCACGCACTCTAAGCTACGCCGACCCTCTGACAATTCAGCGGGGCCGACGTGACCTCGGCCGCCGCCAGGACGGTGTTCGCCGAGGACAGGGGCAGGCGATCGGCCGGATAGCGCATGAGGACGTCAGGTCATCCCCAATCGTGCGCCGGCCCCACTGTAGAGGTTTGTCCGGAACGTTCGGCTTCGGCGTCCGCGCGCAGCGCCC
>CALAED010000236.1 GCA_937891035.1 uncultured Thermomonosporaceae bacterium
CATGCCGCTGTCGGTTTCCAGCCGCAGGTGCAGGTCGGGGAGCACGAGGTCGACGGCGCCCGGACGGCTGCCGGCGCGGGGCCCGGAGGTGAAGTAGTGCTCTCCCACGGGCCGGACCGTAGCAAACGGGGGCGCCCCCCGGCGTCAGCGGGTTAGCGGGTTAGCGGGTTTGCGGGGTTTGCGCCGGGTGGGCTCAGGCGTCGCCGGCCGGGTCCCCTTCGCCGCCGCTCTCGTCGGGGGACGGCGTCCCCGACCGGGTGCCGGAGGGGGAGGGGGAACCCGACGAGGGGGTGGGGGTCGGCGACTGGGTCGGCTGGGTTTGGGTCGGGGTCGCCGGGACAGGGGTGATGGCCGGCTCGGTCGTCTCCGTCGGCTGGCAGGCGAACAGCACCAACAGCAGCAGGGACACGAGGACGAGCAGGGCCGCCACGGCCAAGATCGTGGCGATGGCGCCGCGGTCGCCCGCGTCGACCTGCGGGCGGCCGGTGAATGGCGCCAGGCGCGGGTCGCGCCGGAACCTGACCGGGCTCAGCGCCGGGTCGCGCGACCCCAGCCAATGGGGTTGGAACAGCGGGCTGCGGCGCCGGGGGGCGGCCTTTCGCGGCGCGTCAAGCAGGACGGGATCGAGGAACCGCTCGGCTCCCCGCGCGCCCGGCTCGTACAGCGTCGCCACCCAGGGCGTGTGTCCCGCGGGCTCGGCGCCTACGATCGCCGACGTGCCGGCGGGCGGATCGGTGTAGAGCGGCTCGGCGAGGATGGCGGCGCGGAACCGGTCGCGCGCCGCCGCGTCTCCGGCGGCGCCCTGGTTCAGCACGGCAAGGCAGATCTGGCGTCCGTGCGGGTCGACGCCTCGGTAGACGATCCCGGCGGCCGTCTCCGCCAGCCGGCCGGTCAGTTCGAAGGGCCCCAGGCGCGAAGGGTCCTGGATGGGCAGGGACCGCGACATGTTTGTCACCCTACAAGCCCCTGTTCACAAGCGTCCGTGCGGATTTTCGGGCCTGCCGCGGCGCGGCGATGAGGCATCCATAGAACCCGTCTGGCCAGAACCGGCCGGGCACTATCGCATATGGTCGAAAGCGCAGACCGACCGCCAGGGGGTTTGATGACCGTCACCGCGCATGACATCGACCATGCGGCCGCTTTGCTCCAGCGGACCGTGGCCGAGGTCAGAAAGGTCATCGTCGGGCAAGAGCACATGGTCGAGCGGATCGTGGTCGCGCTGCTGGCCGAGGGCCACTGCCTGCTGGAAGGCGTGCCGGGAGTGGCCAAGACGCTGGCCGTGGGCACGCTGGCGCGAGTGGTGGGCGGCTCGTTCACCCGGCTGCAGTTCACGCCCGACCTGGTGCCGTCCGACATCGTCGGGACCCGCATCTACCACCCGTCGACCGAGCAGTTCGACGTCGAGCTCGGCCCGGTCTTCGCGAACTTCGTGCTGGCCGATGAGATCAACCGGGCACCGGCGAAGGTGCAGTCGGCGTTGCTTGAGGTCATGGCCGAACGCCAGGTCTCGATCGCCGGCAAGACCTTCCCGCTGCCCAAGCCGTTCGTCGTCATCGCCACCCAGAACCCAATCGAGTCCGAAGGGGTCTACCCGCTGCCCGAGGCGCAGCGCGACCGGTTCTTGATGAAGGTCAACGTCACCTACCCCGGCGCCCATGACGAGCTGCAGATCCTGCGGCGGATGAGCGTGGACCCGCCGGAGGCGACCCAGATCCTCGACCCCGACCAGCTGATGATCTTGCAGCGGGCGGCGGAGGAGGTGTCGGTCCACGAGCTCGTCGCCGACTACATCGTCCGGCTCGTCATGGCCACCCGTGACCCCGCCCAATACCGGGTGGCGGAGTTGCGCGAGGTCATCGAGATCGGCGCCAGCCCACGCGCCACGCTGGGCCTGGTCGCCTCCGCCCGCGCGCTGGCCCTGCTGCGCGGCCGCGACTACGTGCTGCCCGAGGATGTACGCGATGTGGCCCGCGAAGTGATGTCGCACCGCATCGTGTTGAGCTTCGACGCCCTCGCCGACGGCGTTGACACCGTGGAGATCGTCGACCAGCTGCTGACCGCGGTTCCACCGCCCCGGGTGGTCTGGAAGAGCGACCCGGCGCGGCAGCTCCCGGGGGCCTGATGCCGCGGTCCCGGCAGCAGCGCCACAAGCTGGCCCAGCTCGTTCCCGAGCGCCAGTTGCGCCGGCTGGAGCTCATCGTGTCCCGCAGGCTTGACGGGCTGCTCAACGGCGAGCACATCGGCCTGCTGCCCGGTCCGGGCACCGAGCTCGCCGAGGCGCGCGTCTACCAGCCGGGCGAGGACGACGTGCGGCACATGGACTGGGCGGTGACGGCCCGCACCACCACTCCGCACGTACGGGAGCTCATCGCCGACCGTGAGCTGGAGGCGTGGGCGCTGGTCGACCTGTCGGCGAGCATGGATTTCGGTACCGCCGCCATGGAAAAGCGCGATCTCGCCGTCGCGGGGCTGGCCGCTGTGGGGTTCCTCACCGCGCGGCTGGGCGACCGCTTCGGCGCCTACATCATGCACCAGGGGGCGCTGCGGCGGATTCCCGCGCGGACCGGCAAGGCGGCGATGTACGCCATGCTCCAGTCGGTCCTGAGCGCCGAACGCACCACCAACGTCCCGCCGGGCGGCTTCCGCGGTCCGCGTGGTCCCGCGAGCGCGTCGAGCGCGGTGCCCAGGGTGAGCGCCATGCGGGGCCGCGGCACGGCCGGGGCGAGCCGGACGGCGCCCGGCCCCGAGTTGGCCGAGTCGCTCACCGCGCTGGCCCGCGGCCAGACCAGACGCGGGCTGCGCGTGATCATCTCTGACTTCATCGAGCCCGGCGACCGGCACGCGGCCGCGCCGCCCTGGGAGCGGCCGATGCGCCGGCTCGCCGCGCGCCACCAGGTTCTGGCCGTCGAGATCGTGGATCCGCGTGAGCTCGAGCTGCCGGACGTGGGCCTGGTGCAGATGGAAGACCCCGAGACCGGCGTCGTACGAGAGATCGTGCTGTCGCGCCGGGTCCAGGCCGCCTACGCGCAGGCGGCCGCCGCGCAGCGGGCCCGCATCAGGGACGCGCTGCGCCGGTGTGCGGTGCCGCATCTGGTGTTGCGCACCGATCGGGACTGGGTGAGCGACGTGGCCAGGTTCGCGCTGCGCCAGCGGCGCGTCGCCGGACGGCCGCAGGGAGTGCGGATATGACGTTCTTGTCGCCGGCCAGGTTGTGGCTGCTGGTTTTGGTGCCCTTGGTGTTGGGGGTGTACGTGCTGTTGCAGCTGCGGCGCAAGCAGTACACCCTGCGGTTCACCAACCTCGATCTGCTGGCTCAGGTCGCGCCCAGACACCCGGGGTGGCGGCGGCATGTCGCGGCGCTGCTGTTCCTGATCGCGGTCATCGTCATGATCGTGGGGTGGGCGCGGCCGGCGTCGTCGGTCAAGGTGCCGCGCGACCGCGCGACGATCATGGTGGCGATCGACGTGTCGTTGTCGATGAAGGCCACCGACGTCGCGCCGACGCGCTTCGACGCGGCCAAGTCGGCGGCCAAGTCGTTCATCCAGAATCTGCCGATGCGCTTCAACGTCGGCGTCGTCAGCTTCGCCGGCGGCGCCAACGTCGTCGCGGCCCCGTCGGCCGACCGGGAGGCGGCGATCGCGTCGATCGACCAGCTGCAGCTGGACAAGCGGACCGCGATCGGCGAGGCGGTCTTCACTTCGCTGCAGGCCATCCGCTCCTTCGACGCCGCCAATGGCGGGGCGGGCGGCTCGGCCGCCCGCCAGGATCCGCCGCCCGCCCACACCGTGTTGCTGTCCGACGGCGACAACACCACGGGCCGGTCGGTGCCGGAGGCGGTCCAGGCGGCCGCGGTGGCCAAGGTGCCGGTGTCGACGATCGCGTTCGGCACCCCCTACGGCACAGTGGAGATCGACGGGGAGTTGACGCCGGTCGACGTGAACAAGGAGGCGCTGCGCGGCCTGGCCGAACAGACCAGCGGCAAGGCCTATGAGGCCGCGGACGGCTCGCAGCTGTCGGAGGTCTACCGCAACATCGGCAGCTCGCTGGGGTATCGCACCGAGCACCGCGAGGTCGCGGCCCGTTTTTCCGGGATCGCGTTGCTGTTCGCGCTCGCGGCCGGCGGCGCGTCGATGGCCTGGTTCGCCCGGCTGCCCTGAACCGGCCGGCCGAGCCGCTACCGGGAGGTAACAATCCCGGGCATTACCCGCTGTTGGTATTTTCTTAAACTAACGACATGCCGGGCACTATCCAGTCGGTCGAACGGGCCGCTGCCATCTTGCGGCTGTTCCGGTCACGTTCCAGGCGGCTTGGCGTCGCCGAGCTGTCGAGCGCGCTCGGGCTGCCCAAGGCGACCGTCCACGGGCTTTTGCGGACGCTGCGGCAGGTCGGCTTCGTCGATCAGGACGCGGAGACCGGCAAGTACATGCTGGGTGCCGGGCTGTTGCACCTGGGGGCGGGGCACCCCGACGCCAACGAGTTGCGCGCGCTGACCCTCAGCGGCGCCGACGCGCTGGCCGTCCGCAGCAAGGAGAGCGTGCGGGTGGGCGCGCTGCACGGTGATGGCGTGCTCATCGTCCATCACGTGTTCCGGCCCGACCATAGCCCGCAGGTGCTCGATGTGGGGTCCATGCTGCCGCTGCACGCCAGCGCGCTGGGCAAGGTGCTGGCCGGCCACGACCCGCTCGCCGCGCAGGCGATGGCCCATACGGATCTGCGCCGCTACACCGACCGCACCATCACGTCGCGGCGGGCACTGCAAGGGGCGCTGGCCCGGCTGCGTAGCCGCGGCTGGGACGCCGATATTGAAGAGCGGGTCGTGGGGGAGGCCTCGATCGCCGCCCCGATTCGGGGCCGGTACGGCCTGACCGTGGGGGCGATCGGGATCTCCGGGCCGGTCGAGCGGCTGTGCGCGGGGGGTGAGCCGCGTCCTGATCTCGTGGCCTACGTCCAGGCGGCGGCGCGGTCGGTCGCCGACGGCCGAACCGGGTGGGGAGAGCGCGGCGGCAAAGCTAACGTTATGTAATTGATTTGTGTCGCCCGTTTTCCGGTCCAGAGGGTTGACTGCGAAACGATCATTGACAACAATCCAGGGCACGTACGACATTGTCGAACAACTTTGCGCGATCGTGTCGAACGGCTCACTAGCGGTGCCTTCGACCCGCCAGGTGGACGAGCAGGCGATGGCAGGCGCGGGCGCCGGCACAACATGGTGAAACGGAGGCCCCCGTATGACCCCTGGCTCCAACGCGGCCGTCTTCTTCGGCGAATTCATCGGCACCGCGATCTTGCTCCTCATGGGTAACGGCGTCGTGGCCGCCGTGCTGCTGCCCAGGTCGAAGGCCTTCGCCGGCGGCTGGATCGTGATCACCTTCGGGTGGGGCTTCGCGGTCTTGGCGGGCGCCTACACCGCCCTCAACCTGTCGGGCGGCCAGATCAACCCGGCGGTGACGCTGGGGCTGTCCACGTTCACCGGCGAAGGCTGGGACCAGGTGCCGCTGCGCCTCGTTGCCCAGGTGCTCGGCGGCATCGTCGGCGCGGCCCTGTGCTGGGCGGCGTACATGGGTCATTTCCGCGTCGCCGAAGAGGACACGCTCGGGATCTTCTCGACCATCCCCGCGATCCGCAATAACGTGCAGAACTTCGTGACCGAGGTGATCGGCACGTTCGTGCTGGTACTTTTCATCATCGCCACCGGGCCCAGCAAGCTGCCGGCCGGCGGCGAGCGGACGGGCGAGCCCATCGCCACCGCGATCACCCAGTCCGGCACCGGCGTGCTGCTGGTTGCCCTGCTCGTCGTCGGCATCGGCCTGTGCCTGGGCGGGCCGACGGGATATGCCATCAACCCCGCCCGCGACCTCGGGCCCCGCATCGCCTACACCTTCCTGCCGATCCCCAACAAGACGGGATCGGACTGGGGATACTCCTGGGTTCCGGTCGCCGGCCCGATCGTCGGGGGGGTGCTCGCGGCCCTGGTCGGCAAGGCTGTGCTCTGATGCCTCTATTACGACAAATCGCTACTAACCCGTAAATTCGGCAAAAAACCTAGCGAGGGGGGCATCATGACAGAGCCGCAACAGCAATACGTCGCCGCGATCGACCAGGGCACGACCTCGAGTCGCTGCATCATCTTCGACCACGAAGGCCACATCGTCGCCGACGCGCAAGAGGAGTTCGAACAGATCTTCCCGCGCCCCGGATGGGTCGAGCACAACCCGCTGGCCATCTGGGACAGCGTCGTCCACGTCGTCGAGGGCGCGCTCGCAAGCGGTGGTATCGACCGCTCACAGCTCGCCGCCGTCGGCATCACCAACCAGCGCGAGACCACGGTGCTGTGGGACGCCGCGACCGGCGAACCCGTGCACAACGCGATCGTCTGGCAGGACACCCGTACCGACCAGCTGATCGAGGAACTGGCCGGCGAGGCCGGGCAATACCGCTTCGCCGAACGCTGCGGGCTGCCGCTGGCCACGTACTTTTCCGGGCCGAAGGCGCGCTGGCTGCTCGATAACGTCGCCGGCCTGCGCGAGCGCGCCGAACGCGGCGAGATCAAGTTCGGCACCATCGACACCTGGCTGATCTGGAAGCTCACCGGCGGCCCCGACGGCGGCGTGCACGCCACGGACGTCACCAACGCCAGCCGGACCATGCTGATGAACCTGCGCACCGGGCAGTGGGACGATTCGATCCTGTCGGCCATGGGTCTGCCGCGGGCGATGCTGCCCGAGATCCGCTCGTCCGCCGAGGCGTACGGCACCGGCCGCGGCGTGCTCGAGGGCGTGCCGGTGGCCTCGGCGCTCGGCGACCAGCAGGCCGCGTTGTTCGGCCAATGCTGCTATGACGTCGGCGACGCGAAGAACACCTATGGGACGGGCAGCTTCCTGCTGCTCAACACCGGCACCGACCCCATCTTCTCCAAGAGCGGCCTGCTCACCACCGCCGGCTACAAGATCGGCGACCAGCCGACCGTGTACGCGCTGGAAGGCGCCATCGCGATCACCGGCGCGCTCGTGCAGTGGCTGCGCGACAACCTGGGCCTGATCTCCTCATCGGCGGAGATCGAGACCCTCGCCGCGACGGTCGAGGACAACGGCGGCTGCTACTTCGTGCCCGCCTTCTCCGGCCTGTTCGCGCCGTACTGGCGCAGCGACGCCCGCGGCGTGATCGTCGGGCTGACCCGCTACGTCACCAAGGGACACATCGCGCGCGCGACCTTGGAGGCCACCGCCTGGCAAAGCCGCGAGATCGTGGACGCGATGAACGCCGACTCCGGCGTCACCCTCAACTCGCTCAAGGTCGACGGCGGCATGACCGCCAACAACCTGCTGATGCAGCACCAGGCAGACGTGCTCGGCGTCCCGGTCGTCCGGCCGATGATCGCCGAAACGACGGCGCTTGGGGCCGCCTACGCCGCCGGGCTGGCCGTCGGCTACTGGGGAAGCATCGAAGAGCTGCGCGCGCACTGGCACAAGGCCGCCGAATGGCAGCCCCAGATGGATCCGGCCGAACGGGACCGCGAGTACCGCCAATGGAAGAAGGCGGTCGAACGCACCTTCGACTGGGTCGGCCGCGACTAGCGGGTCGACAGCGATCATGCGCTAGGGTCCCCGGCCGGACCGGGGACCCGAGCGCATGATCATGTACGGCCGGCCGCGCCGGGGGAGCGGGGCACCGGCCGCGGCGTCGGTCATCCGACGTAGTCGAAGGTGTCCGGGTGCGGGCCGTAGCGGTGGCCGGACTCGAGCGCGGCGATGGCGGCCAGGTCGTCGCCGTCGAGCTCGAAGTCGGTGACCGCGATGTTCTCCACGATGCGCGCAGGCGTCACCGACTTGGGGATCACCACGTTGCCCAGCTGCAGCTGCCAGCGGATCGCCACCTGCGCCGGCGTCTTGCCGTGCTTGGCGGCGATCGCCGCAAGCGCCGGGTCGTCCAGCAGCCCCTTGCCCTGGCCGAGCGGCGCCCACGCCTCGGTGACGATGCCGTGCTCGGCGTGGAAGTCGCGCAGCTCGGCCTGCTGGAGGTAGGGGTGCAGCTCGATCTGGTTGACCGCCGGCACCACGTCGGAGGCGTCCATGAGCCTGGTCAGCTGCGCGGGCTGGAAGTTGGACACGCCGATCGCCCGCACCCTGCCCTCGGCGAGCAGCCGTTCAAAGGCCCGCCAGGTATCGAGGTAGCGGTCCCGAGTCGGCATCGGCCAATGGATCAGATACAGATCGAGGTAGTCCAGACCGAGCCGGCCCAAGCTGGCCTCGCAGGCCCGCAGCGTGGAGTCATGGCCTTGGTCGGCGTTCCACAGCTTCGTGGTGACGAACAGCTCTTCGCGCGGCACACCGCACGACTTGATGGCCCGCCCGGTGCCCTCCTCGTTCTCATAGATCCGGGCGGTGTCGATGGCGCGATAGCCCGCCTCGACCGCGGCCACGACGGCGGGTTCTGTCTCGGCGTCGGGCACCAGGAAGACACCGAAACCCAGCTGCGGCATCGAAACGTCGTTGTTCAGCGTGACGTCTGGGACGTTGCTCATGATCGCCTACCTTCCCATCGGAAGCCCGGTGCGCCGGCGCGCGGAGACCTCGAGGCGTGACCGCGGCCGAGCGTGTGTGCACGCATGTAGCCTTCCATCCCTTCGCCGGCCGGTGTTCGCCTTCCCTCACTCGGCGGTAAGGCACATCCCCCGCGCCCACCAACGACCGCGCGGACGGAGGGGTGCTGAATGACCCGCTCGTCGCGGACGGAGAGTCGAGCGGCACCGCCACCCGGCGGAGGAGGGGCGTCCCGCCGAACAGGCGAAGTGCCGCCCTCGGCGACGCGGCGGTCATTCAGCACCCTTCCCCTTTAGACCTACGGCGTGCCGCCGCGCGGGGATTCCGTGATTCCCCGCATTCGGGGGATGAGGCAGCGCCGGGGTGGTGCGCCATCGGCCCCATCGAAGGTCTTACTTAACATAATGTACATTATCGACCATCCGTGCCAGGGGGTCTGGCAGGGGTGCCCGGGCCGCTGCTTGTCACCTGCTTGTCACCTGGGTGCGCCGGCGCCGATGTAGGCGGCGAGGTGTTCGCCGGTGAGGGTGGAGCGGGCGGCGACGAGGTCGGCGGGGGTGCCTTCGAAGACGATCCGGCCGCCGTCGTGGCCGGCGCCCGGGCCGAGGTCGATGATCCAGTCGGCGTGCGCCATGACCGCCTGGTGGTGCTCGATGACGATGACCGACTTGCCGGAGTCGACGAGCCGGTCGAG
>CALAED010000237.1 GCA_937891035.1 uncultured Thermomonosporaceae bacterium
CTTCGCGCAGGGTGGCGACGAGGGGACGGCCGGGGCCGCCACGCTGCGCTTCCGGCACGCCGCCGGCACGTTCGAATACGCCGATCCGTTCGGCGGCGCCACGAAGACCTGGGAGTACGCCCGCTGGACATCGCCGGTCCATCAGATCGGGTTCGGCGCGACCGAACTGGTCGCCTCCTGGACAGCCGCGGCGCCGGCCGGCAGCTGGCTGCAGGTGGAGATGCGGGCGCACACCAGCACCGGACGCGACACCAAGTGGTATGTCATGGGTCGCTGGGCCGAGGGCGACGGCGACATCCACCGTACGTCGGTCAATGGCCAGCGGGACGCCGACGGCACCGTGTTCACCGACACGTTCGTGTCAACCACCGGCACTTCGATCAGCTCCTACCAGCTGCGGGTCACCCTTTACCGGCTGCCCGGCTCGGGCGCCGCGCCGGTCGTGCGCACGCTGGGCGCGTTCGCGTCGGCGATCCCGGACCGCGACGAGTTCCCGGTCAGCCCCTCCGGTGGCGCGTGGGGCATCGAGCTCAACGTCCCGCGGTACTCCCAGGAGATCCACAAGGGCGAGTACCCGCAGTGGGACGGCGGCGGAGAGGCCTGGTGCAGCCCGACCTCGACGTCGATGGTCGTCGCTTCGTACGGGCGCGGGCCGAGCCCGGCCGACTACGCGTGGGTGGACCCCTCGTACGCCGACCCGTGGGTCGACTACGCCGCTCGCCACACCTACGACTACGCCTATGAGGGCGCCGGGAACTGGCCGTTCAACACCGCCTACGCCGGCCGGTTCGGGCTCGACGGCTTCGTCACCCGGCTGCGCTCGCTGACCGAGCTCGAACGGTTCATCCGCGCCGGGATCCCGATCGTCACGTCGCAGTCCTTCCAGGCCGAAGAGCTACCGGGCGCCGGCTACAGCACGAACGGCCACCTGATGGTGATCATCGGCTTCACCCGCACGGGCGACGTCATCGCCAATGACCCCGCCTCGCCGTCCAACGACGCCGTCCGCCGCGTCTACCCGCGGGCGGCGTTCGAGAAAGTGTGGCAGCGCAGCACCGGCGGCGTCGTCTACGTCATCCATCCGAAGTCCCGCCCGCTGCCCCCGCACGTGCCCGGCCTGACTCCCAACTGGTAAGCCGTCCGCGGTGGGCGCCGCCGTGGACGGGCAAGGGGTCCGGAGCCCACAATCCACGGCGGCGCTCATCGCGGACGTCACATTCGGTTCGGATCGGCGTGGAGCACGTACGCGATGCACCGAGCCTTTTCGGTGAGCGTCGCGCCGGAGATCTCTTGACCCCAGGACCATCGGTAGATCACGGTGTGGCAGTCCGCCATGGTTTCGCAGGTGATGGTCTCCTGCAGCCCAGGGCTCTCTTTGGAGACGACGCGCAGGTAGGGCGGGCCGCTCCCGCGCCGCACGATCCGGGTCTCGAGGGTTTCGTGGGAGACGAGCTCCTGGGCGAGAAGTTCGAGGTGGTCCTCAATTTGAGCGCACGTATCGATCATGCTCTCGGGATTCCTTTGCCGGCCTTGACGCGTTGACAGAGCCTGAGCGGTCACCAGTCAAGTAATCACGTAACTACAGAGTGATAAAACAGTGAGATAGAGTCATTCACGGTTCATTCACGTATTCACGCGTCCTCCAGGGTTGACGCCAATGGGTAGTCCCGACACGTCCGGGTTCGGTGAGGTGCTCACCAGGTGGCGTGCGCGCCGGCGGCTGACCAAGCAGGCGCTGGCCACCGCCATGGGGTTCGACCGCTCCTACATCTCCCACGTCGAGAGCGGACGGCATCCGGCGTCCTTAGACTTCGCCCGCAAGGCCGAAGTCGCGCTGGACGCGGGCGGTGAGATCTGGCGGGCGTGGCAGGCGACCGGCGGCGTCGCGGGGGGCGAGCACCCCGCCAAGGTCACGCCGCGCGGATCCGGCGGGCTGCTCGTCGAGCACGACGACGCCGAACTCCGCTATGACGGTCGTACGTTCCGGGCGATCATGCGCCGCCGCATCGTCAATACGGGGCCCGATCCGGTCACCCGCTACCTGGTGCGGGTGTCGGTCGACCGGCATCCGGGGGATCCGGACGCGTCCAACCGGCTCTACCGGCAGCGCCCGCTCACCTTCGAGGAGTTAGGGCTCACCGCTCGCTGCAACGGCGAGCCGATGAGCTGGAAGGTCAAGCTCGACCGGGACTCGTTCAAAGAGGTCTGGCTCTGTTTCGAAAACGATCGAGGCCGCTTTCCGCTCTATCCGGGGGAGCGCTCTCAGCTCGAGTACGCCTACACCGTCGGCGACGACAAGTGGGGGGCGTGGTTCCAGCGGGCCGTACGTCTGCCCACCGTCCAGCTGTCGGTGCGCCTGGTCTTCCCGGCCGAACTCGCGGCGACGGTGTGGGGCACCTACACGTCGGCCACCGCCGAGGCCACGCCGCTCCCGACGCCGATCACGCGCCGCGGCGAGGACGACACCGAGGTGTTCGACTGGTCGACGGTCGATCCGCCGCTCAATGCCCGCTACCGGCTCGAATGGAGGTTCCGGGGCCGGGACGAGCCCGGCGCAGGCGGGTCGGATCTCCGGCTGGCCAGCGATCGGATGAAGGCCGCCGGGATCGTCCAGCGAGGCGCTCCCGTGCTGGCCGCGTACGCCGAGCCGTTCCGGCTGCCCGAGCAGGCCGCGGCCGCCGCCGAGCTGATAGATGAGCTGCTGACCGCCATGCATCGCGTCCGCGAGCACCACGTGTTCGGCAAGGGGATGGGCCTGGCCGCGCCGCAGATCGGGGTGAGCAGGGGCGTGGCGATCGTGCAGCCGCCCGGCGATGAGGCGGAGCCGATCGTGCTGCTCAATCCGCGCGTCATCGACGAATCGGAGGAGTCCGACGAGCAGTACGAGGGATGCCTGTCCTTCTTCGACGTCAGGGGGTTAGTCCGCAGGGCGCGAAGGCTGGAGGTCGAACACACCGCCGTCACCGGCGAGCCGGTCATCAGCGTGTTCTCCGACGGCCTGGCCAGGCTCGTCGCGCATGAGGTCGATCATCTCTACGGGCGGCTCTACCTCGACCGCATGAGCCCCGGAGTGAAGCCGATCAGCGTCAGGGAGTACAAGGGGGTCGGCCTGCCCTGGACTTACGGCCCACCCCGGTAAGCGGCCGCCGCCGGCGGCTGGGCTGGACGCAGCAAGCCCTCGCTGAACGGGCGGGGGACCAGCCGTCACCACCTTAGTTTCGGTTCCGCCACACGGCCGGCTGTTGGGCGAGCGGACCCGGGCGGAGAGATCCCGGGCCCGCTCTTCGGGGGTGGAGGAGACAGACGGTCGTGGCGGCCGCGTCACGGACGGCCGCCCGGAAGGTTTGACCGGGTGCCCCTCCGCCATCTGTTCGCCGCGGCCGCCGTCCTGGACGTCCGGAGTCGCTGTCCGGATACGGTCAACGCCGGCAGAGCGGTACCGCGATCGACGAGGTCGAGGGAATCGTGCTGTATACGGCCGCCGTGGGCGCGCCCACCTGGCGATGGGTTCGGCCGCCTGGTAGACACGCAGACCGGATCTTGACGACGGAGGGGTCAGTGGAGCAGGCGATCGAGGCGGCGGACGAGGCGGGGCGGATCTGTAGCGACCTCATCCGCTTCGACACCACCAACCGGGGCGGCGGAGACAGTGCCGGCGAGCGGCCGGCGGCCGAATACGTCGCCGGGCTGCTCGGCGAGGCCGGCATCGAGCCGCACGTCGTGGAGTCGGCGCCCGGGCGTACGTCCGTACTGGCCAGGGTGGCGGGGACGGATCCGGGGCGGGCCGCGCTGCTGGTACACGGGCACCTCGATGTCGTTCCGGCGGATCCGGCGGAGTGGAAGGTGCATCCCTTCTCCGGCGAGATCGGCGAGGACGGGTGCGTGTGGGGCCGGGGCGCGGTCGACATGAAGGGGACGTGCGCGATGACGCTCGCCGTCGTGCGCGACTGGGCGCGACGCGAGGTGCGGCCCCCGCGCGACATCGTGCTGGCGTTCCTCGCCGACGAGGAGGCGACGGGCGGCTACGGCTCGGGTTACGTCGTCGACGCGCACCGGGAGTTCTTCGAGGGATGCACGGAGGCGATCAGCGAGTCGGGTGGGTTCAGCGTGACCGCGCGGGACGGCACCAGGATCTATCCGGTGGCGACCGGCGAGCGCGGCACCGCCTGGATGCGGCTCACCGCCCACGGCGTCGCCGGGCACGGGTCGAAGCCGGCCAAGGACAACCCGGTGGCCGCGTTGGCTCATGCCTTGTCGAGACTCGCGAACTACGAGTGGCCGGTCCGGATCACCCCACCCGTACGGGCGTTGCTCGAGGGCATCGAGCGGGCCCTCGGCACCACGATCGACCACGACCGGCTGGACGCCGAGGTGGCCCGGCTGGGCCGGGTGGGGGCCCTGTTCGCCGCTACGATCCGCAACTCGGCCAACCCGACCATGCTCGAGGCCGGATATAAGGTCAACGTCATTCCGGGGACGGCCACGGCCCAGGTGGACGGTCGGTTCCTGCCCGGGCTCGGCGAGGAATTCCTGGCCACCGTCGACCGGCTGCTCGGCCCGAAGGTGACTCGCGAGTTCATCACCTACGAGGAGGCGATCGCGGCCGACGCGGCCGGGGACACCTTCGCCGCCCTGTGCGCCGCGCTGCGGGCCGAGGACCCGGCGGCGCGCCCGGTGCCGTACGTCATGTCGGGCGGCACCGACGCCAAGGCCTTCGCCAAGATCGGGATCCGCGGCTTCGGCTTCGCGCCGCTGCGCCTCGACCCGGAACTCGACTATTTCGGTATGTTTCATGGTGTCGACGAGCGGGTGCCGTTGGCCGGACTCGCCTTCGGCGTGCGGGTGCTCGACCGACTGCTGCTCAACGGCTCACACAATTAGCGACAACCGGGTGACCAACGGGTGTACATCGACCAAAACACCATGCGACAGGAGTGACGAAAGCATGTCGCGTGGTAACAAAGTCTGCCATGGATACCAGGCTCACCGTCATCGGCACCGGCTACCTCGGCGCGACGCATGCGATCTGTATGGCCGTCCTCGGCTACGAGGTGCTCGGGGTGGACGTCGATGCCGACAAAATCGACAGGTTGCGCAGCGGTGAGCTTCCGTTCTTCGAGCCCGGTTTGCCGGAGTTGCTCACCAAGGCGATCGAATCGGGCCGGCTGCGCTTCGGTACGTCCTTCGCCGCCGCGGCCGAGTTCGGCGATGTCCATTTCATCTGCGTCGGCACTCCCCAGCAGAAGGGGTCGGACGCCGCCGACCTGTCGTACGTGGACGCCGCCGTCCACGCGCTGGCGCCGCATCTGACGCGGCGCGCCCTGGTGGTCGGCAAGTCGACGGTCCCGGTGGGCACCGCGGCCCGGCTCACCGAGCTGCTCCGCGAACTGGCTCCCGCCGGGCCCGAAGTCGAGCTGGCCTGGAATCCCGAGTTCCTGCGGGAGGGCTTCGCCGTGGACGACACGATGCGGCCCAATCGGCTCGTCTTCGGGGTCGCCTCCGAATGGGCCCGCGACCGCCTTCACGCGGCGTTCCGGCCGATCATCGACGGCGGCGCGCCGGTCGTGGTCACCGATCTCGCGACGGCCGAGCTGGTGAAGGTCGCGGCCAACTCCTTCCTGGCGACCAAGATCTCCTATATCAACGCGATGGCCGAGGTCTGCGAGGCCACGGGGGCCGACGTCCAGGACCTGGCGGCCGCGCTGGCATACGACGACCGCATCGGCGGCCGGTTCCTGCAGCCCGGCCTCGGCTTCGGCGGCGGCTGCCTGCCCAAGGACATCCGCGCGTTCGCCCACCGGGCGGAAGAGATCGGGGTCGGCCACGCGGTGGCGTTCCTGCGCGAGGTGGACGCGATCAACGGCCGCCGCCGCGCCCGTACGGTGGAGTTGGTCCGTGAGCTGCTCGGCGGCGACTTGGCCGGGTTCGAGGTGGCCGTACTCGGTGCCGCCTTCAAGCCCAACTCCGACGACATCCGCGACGCGCCCGCGCTCGAGGTGGCCCGGACGATGCACGGGCAGGGCGCCAAGGTCCGGGTGTACGACCCGGCGGCGATGCCCAACGCGCAGCGGGCCTATCCCGAGCTGCGGTACGGCGCCAACGCGTTCGACGTGGCCAGGGACGCCGACGCGGTCGTATTGCTCACCGAATGGGCGGAGTTCCGGGAGATCGACCCCGAGGCCATGGGCAGGGTCGTACGGCGCAGACGCATCTTCGATGGCCGGCACGCGCTGGACGCCGACTGGTGGCGCGCCGCCGGCTGGGAGTACCGCGCCCTGGGCCGCGCCTGATCGCCCACGCGCGCTGATCGCCCGCGCCGGAAGGTTCCGGCCTGGCCTGAAGTGGCCGCGCCGACGGCCGTGACAGCCTGTTGACGATCGACCCACCGCATGGCTGCATAGCGCGTGGTCAGCGCGGGGACTTGATCAAACGGGGGGTAGAAACCAGGTAGCCGCGTCATCGGCGGCGACGATGGGTGATTTGGCCGCGCGTTCGCGCGAACCCCCGGCCGTGCGGGGGAATCTCACACCACAGATCTAGTGTCGCGCACTGAATACATAGAGCCGAGTCGCCATCCGGGGCGGGGTTTGGCCAAAAAGGAGACGGTCAGCCGAAATGGTCAAGGTCATTGTCGTAGATGACAACCCGGTGCTCGGGTTGGGCGTCTTCTCATTACTCACGGACAATCCAGAGATCGAACTCGTCGACAAGCCGTTCGATTCGCGGACGGATGTTCAGGCCCTTGGCCGGTACGGTCCTGACGTCATCGTGTTCGGCGCGTCCCCGCCCACGATCAACCATATTCGCCTGCTCGCCGGAAACGGTTTCGGGGCACGCCTGACGGTTCTCACCTCTACCACCGATCCGGACATCCTTTTGCGGGTACTCACAGCGGGCGCGCACAGTTGCGTCGTACACGGCCATTTCGAGCCGCAGTCGCTGCCGCGAACGGTGCTCGCGACGGCGCGCGGCGAGTCCGTGCTCTCGCCGCCCGTGGTGACCGCGCTGGTCGGCTGGTTGCACAACGGCGGCGGCTCCATGGCTGACCAGCGGCAAGATCCGCGGCTCACCACGCGCGAGATCGAGATCATGGAATTGATATCCGATGGCGTGAACAATCGCCGCATCGCCGATCGCCTCGTCATCTCAGAAAAGACCGTGAAAAACCATGTACACAGCATATATAAGCGGCTCGGCGCGACCGGTCGTGACGATGCTGTCGAGCGCTGGCGCGCGTTGCGGGTCGGGCAAGGCGCACGTAACGGAACTGTGTCTTTCGGATGAAAGATTATCGGCGCGCTTCGGTCCTAGGACTGGTCTCACGCAAAGTTGGGACCCCAAAGTCATAACTTGGGACCTTCGTCCTCTATTCTAGCGCGCGCCCACACGGCGATCATCTTGATTGTGCCCGGAGGCGCCCCTAACGCCAATGGGTCGAGAAGTTTGTATAGCCGTTGTTTCGAGGTTGTCATTATCGCGGCCGTCGTAGCACGGCCATAGCCAAGGAGACTTGATGAGAAGAGCGCGCAGCGCGGCAGGGGCTTTCATCGTCGCCGCGCTCACACTGCTGGCGGTCCAGCTTCCGGCCGGGTCCGCGCACGCGGCCGGGCCCCGCGTCAACCTCGAGGTGCTCGTCGTGACCGACGGGAGCACTCCCGTTTCCGCGATCGAAAACCAGCTCACGATCGAGGGCGTGCCGCACACGACCGTCGACCTCAACGACCCGGCCCGGCCCACGATCACGACGGCCTTCCTGCAGGACAGCGTCAACGGGTCGCCGCGGGCGAAGTACCAAGGAGTGGTGCTGCCCAACGCCAACCCCTTCGTCGATCAGGCCGAGATGACCGCGCTGGCCGCCTTCGAGCGCTCGTTCGGCATCCGCCAGGTCGACGCGTACGTCTATCCGAGCCCGTCCGTCGGGCTGAACTCGCCCGGTTTCGCCGGCACCCTCGACGGCACGACGGCGAACCTCACGACGAGCGGGTTGTCCGGGCCGTTCCGCTACCTCAAGGGCCCGGTGCGCTTCGAGGACAACTCGCCGAGCGTCGGGGAGAGCTATGGCTACCTCGCCTCGCCGCTGCCGGACGACCCGGCGCGGGGCGCGAGCTACGTCCCGTTCCTCACGGCGACGGCCGATGGGCAGACAGGCAGCATGGGCGGGGTCTACACCCATGACGGCGGCCGCAGCGAGCTGGTGCTGACGTACGCCTACAACTCCGGGCAGCGGCAGTTCCGGCTCGTCGGGCACGGGATCATCAGCTGGCTCACCAAGGGCCTGCACCTCGGATACGCCCGCAGCTACTTCTCCGTCCACGTTGACGACGTCTTCCTGCCCGACGAGCGCTGGAGTTCCGACGACAACTGCACGCCGGGCGAGGACTGCGCGCCGGGCGTGACGACGACCCCGATCCGGATGACCCCCGAGGACGTCACCGCGGCGGTCAACTGGCAGACGCAGCACAACTTCAAGTTCGACATGTACTTCAACGGCGCCGGCAGCGTGGAGGCGATCGAGCGGAACGGCTCAGACCCGCTCACCACGTCACTGGTGAACAACAGGGGCAGGTTCCGCTGGGCCAACCACACCTACGAGCACCCGTACCTCGGCTGCCGGCAGGACGTGACGGTCGTGCCGTGGCGCTGCCAGACCGACGCGACCGGCAACACGCTGTGGGTGAGCAAGACCACCATCAAGGACCAAATCGCCCGGAACCGCACCTGGGCCGCCGGCAAGGGCATCAGCTCCCCGACCGGCGAACTGGTCACCGGCGAGCACTCCGGTCTGAAGATCCTGCCGCAGCAGCCGGTCGACAACCCCAACCTGGCCTCCGCGCTGAACGAGACCGGGGTGCGGTGGATCGGCAGCGACGCCTCCCGCGACAAGAACCAGCGCGCGGTAGGCAACGCGCTCACCGTGCCGCGCTACCCGATGAGCAACTACTTCAATGTCGGGACAAGGTCGGAAATGGTGGATGAATACAACTGGATCTACACCAGCCGGGCCAACGGCGGCAGCGGCATCTGTGAGGACAACCCGGCCACGGTGACCTGCATCCAGCCGCTCGACACGGCCACCGGCTACGACGCGCACATCATTCCGGTGGACTCCCGCATCACCGAGTCGCACATCCTGGCCAACGACCCGCGCCCGCACTACGTCCACCAGTCCAACCTCGCCGAGGACCGCATCCTGTACCCAATGCTCGAGCACATCCTGGGCGCGTACCGGGCCGCCTTCGCCGCCAACGCGCCC